>JBPYEM010000482.1:0-2729 GCA_051985205.1 Candidatus Limnocylindrales bacterium
CAGCCCGTCGTCGCCGAGGAGCCGAGCGACCGCCGCCGCGATCGCCTTCGGCTCGCGCGGCGGCACCAGCAGTCCTTCCCGCCCGCGCCGCACGACGCCCTTGTAGCCATGGATGTCCGAGGCGACGATCGGCGTCCCGGCGGCCATCGCCTCCAGGAGGACGATCCCGAACGATTCGCCGCCGGTCGCCGGCGAGACGTAGACGTCCGCGGTCCGGAAGAGCTGGGCCTTCTCCTCGTCCGAGACGCGGCCGAGGAACTCGACGCCGCGCAGGCGGCGGGTCGCCACGTAGCGCCGCGCCTCCTTGGCGAGCGGACCGCTGCCGACGACGAGGAGCCGGCAGTCGCAGCCCGCCTTGCGCAGGATCCGGAAGCCCTTCAGCAGCTCGAGCAGCCCCTTGCGCGGCTCGAAGCGTCCGACGAAGAGGATGTTCCGGTGGCCGTCCTGCCAGCGCGCGATCGGGACGGCTCGCTGGAAGCGATCGACGTCGACGCCGTTGGGGATGACCTTGTACTCGCCCGGGAAGTAGCGCTCGATGAAATGCTTCGCCGCGCCGCTCACCGCGATCCGGCCGTGGAGGCGCTCCGCGGAGCCGCGCATGACCCGCTTGCCGAACTCGTACGACGGCGAGAAGCCGCCGTACGCGTGGAACGTCGCGATGTTCACGCTGGTCGACAGCCGAAGGATGATCGGCGAGAGGAAGGGCACGAACGGTTCGTGGAAGTGGAGCAGGTCGAACTGCTCGTCCTCGAGCATGGCGTGGACCTGCGACACGAATCGCGGCGAGAGCGTGATCGTCCCGACCGAGCCGTTGACCGGCATCGAGAAGCCCTTGCCGATCCGGATGATGTCGCCCTCGCTCGCCCGCTGGAGTCCGTGCGAGGACGTCAGGATCCGGACGTCATGGCCGCGGAGCCGGAGGTTCTCGTACAGGTACCGGACGTGCTGGGTCACGCCGCCCGGGAGCGGGTAGACGTACGGCGTGACGAGGCCGATCTTCATCGCCTTCGATTGTCGTCCCAGCCGGGATCGGGCCGCTGCCCGACTTCGGCCATGGGCTCGCGATCGCGCGGTCCCCGCCGGACCCGTTCCGCCGCCCACGCGTCGTCGAACCGTGGCGGTCGATCGCGACCGCCCGGATAGCCCAGGTCGCGTCCCGTCCCATCCCGCCGGACCGACGCGGCGATCGCGGCGCGGGCGTCCCGTCGGTATTTGCGAAGCTGCTCGCCGAACATCGCGACTTGGCGGCCGGTGCCGTGGAACGAGCCGTGCTGCTGTGTCGTGCCCTCGGCGATCGCCGCTCGCAGGTCATCCGGCGTCCGCCCGGCGAACGTCGTCCAGCCCGTCCCGATCGCCACCGCCTGATGGGCGTCGCTGTTGCCGACCGCGGGCAGCCGGTGCTCGGCGGCAAACCGGACGACGCGACCGTGCCAGGGCCGGCCGAGCATCGTCGGGTTGAAGGTCTCGATCGCATCCGGGCGGACCCGGGGATCGCGGCCATCCAGCAGCCGCCGGAGGACCCAGCCCTGGGCGCAGAGCGGGTACGGGACGAGCGGGTGAGCCGGGATCGCGATCCCGCCCTGCTCGTGGATCTCGCCGATCGTCGTCCGGAGGCTGCGCAGGGGCCGCACCCGCTCGGTCAGGAACAGCCCGAGCAGATGTCCTCCCAGCGTCGATACCTCCTCGCCCACTATCACCTGGACGCGGAGGCCGAGATCGCCCGCCATCGTCCGCGCCGCCATCGCCGCGTCGATCCGCTCGTGGTCGGTGATCGCGATGACATCCAGGTCGGTCGACGTCTCGACGAAGTCCAGGATCGCCGCGATCCCGTCGACACCGTCCGAGGCGAGGCTGTGGACGTGGAGGTCGGCGCGGCCGAGCCGGTCGGTCACGAGGGCTCCGGGCCGGCCGCTCGCGCTGCCGCATCTTCGGGACGGTCCGGGGCGAGGTCCGGCCAGATCGGGAAGAAGGCGCCGGTCCATTGCTCCGGTGCTTCGGCGATGATCGCCTCGTAGGCCGCCGCGAGGTCGCGGAGGGTCGCCTCGATCCGCTGGCGCCGCGTGCCGTCCGAGGCGACCGGCACTGCCCGCAGGCCGCCGGCGAAGCGGCCGTTCGGGAGCCGGCGGACGCCGACGGCGAAGATCCGGGCGCCCGTCTCGATCGCGAGCAGCGCGGGCCCGATCGGAAACGGGGCCGGATGGTCGAAGAACGGCACCTCGATTCCACCGCCGGCCACGTCGCGGTCGCCGACGATCCCCACGTAGCCGTCCGTCTCGAGCGCGGCCCGGAGCTCGCGACGGGCCGCCCGCAGCCCGACGATCCGGACGCCGAGGGACCCCCGGGTCTCCTCGAACCAGGCCTGGAGGGGCGGGTCGTCGACCGTCTCCATCGGTGCCACGAACGTCCGGCCCGTCCGCCGTGCGAGATACAGCGCCGGCAGTTCGATCGGCCCGAAGTGGGCCGACGTGAAGATCACCGGGCCGCCCGAGAAGGCCTCCTCCACGATCTCCGGGTCCTGGACCGTGACCTCCTGGTCGAGGATCGCCGGCGTGAGCCTCGGCACCCGCAGGACCTCGAGGTAGTAGCGGGCGTCGTGGCGGAACGCGTCGCGGACGAGGCGGTTCAGCTCGCCGGGACTCCGGGTCGCCGCGAGGACCCGGGGCGTTGCCAGGCCGCGATCGTTGAGCGTTTGCGCGACCCGGGCGAAGTTGCGAGTCGCCTGCTCGCAG
>JBPYEM010000483.1:0-4172 GCA_051985205.1 Candidatus Limnocylindrales bacterium
GATGTAGCCCTTGTCATTGAGCTGGCGGTCGAGTGCGGCGCAGTAGATCTCGACGTCGGGGTGCGCGGCGGTGTCCGCGTCGACGCCCTCCGGCGCCGCGATCAGGTTCACGAGCTTGATCCGGACCGGATGGACGGCACCCCAGCGCTTGAGGACCTCGATCGCCGCCGTCGCGGAGCCACCCGTGGCGAGCATCGGATCGAGGATCAGGCAGAGGTCGACCGACGCCGAGTCCGGCAGCTTGTTGTAGTACTCGACCGGCCGCAGCGTGCGTTCGTCCCGGAACAGCCCGAGATGCCAGACCTCCGCGGTGGGCATCAGCTCAAGCATCGCGTCGACCATCCCGAGGCCTGCGCGGAGGATCGGGATCAGGCCGATCCGGTCGCCGAGCTCCGACCCCTCCATCTCCTCCAGTGGCGTCCGGACCTGGACCGGTCGGAGGCGGGCGTCGGCGAGCGCCTCGTACCCGAGGAGCCAGGAGAGCTCGCGAACGACCTCGCGGAACTTCTTCGGCTCCGTCGCCCGGTCGCGGAGGACGGCGAGCTTGTGCTTGACGGCGGGGTGTGTCGAGACGTGGAGGGTGCTCGGCAGGACCAACGGATCCTCCTCCATCCGGTGTTCGCGTCGGGTGACGATCGTAGCAAGCCATGGTGATCCGGCGAGGGCGGACGGCGCGTCGCGCTATCCTCGCGGAACCGTGACGACGATCGACGAGGTCCGCTCAGCCGACCCTGCCCTCGACGGGGGCGAGGCGACATCCGCCCGGGCCGGCCGCGGCCGCCGAACGGCGGCTGAGGCGGGAGGAGCGTCGCGGGCCGCGCCCCGAAAGGCGGCGCCGATCCTCGTTCGGCAGATCCGCGGCGACGTCGAGGAGAGCGTGCATCGCGGCGACGTCGTCCAGGCCGATGTCGACGGCGCGTTGATCCGGGGCCTCGGCGACCCGGATCGCGTTGCCAACCTCCGCAGCAGCGTCAAGCCGTTCGGGGTCGTCGCCCTCATCGAGGCGGGTGGCATCGACGCATTCGACCTGGAGCCGCCGGAGCTGGCGTTGATGGCGAGCTCGCATTCCGGCGAGGACCTCCACGTCCGGACCCTCCAGGCGCTCTACCGACGAGCGAACCTCAGCCAGTCGCTGATCGCCACCGGGACGGAAGGGATGCCGCTCGACGCGCTGACTGCGGCGCGGCTTGCGCGCGACGGCGAGAAGCCCAGCCCCGTCCGCCACATGTGCTCCGGCCAGCACTCGGTGTTCCTGCTGCTGTCGCGACTGCAGGGCTGGGACCCGGACGGCTACTGGCTGGACGACCACCCCGCCCAGGTCGCCTACCGCGGGGTCGTCGCGCTGGCGTTCGGGACGGCGCCGGCCAGGCTGCGGACATCGATCGACGGTTGCGGGGTGGCGACGTATGCCTTCCGGCTCCGGGAGATTGCTCGCGCCTACGCGCTCCTCGCGGACCCGGCGGCCGTGCGAGCGTCGGACGCCCGTTCCTCGCTCGCGCCCGCCCTGACCCTCATCCGTGACGCGATGCTCGCCAACCCCGAAATGGTTGCCGGAACCCGCGATCGTCTCGATACCTCCGTGATGAAGGCGGTGCCCGGCCGTTTGGTGAGCAAGGGCGGGATGGAGGCCCTGCGCGGTCTCGCGATCCTGCCTGGTGCGTCGGCGTCGCCCGCCGGTGCCTCCGGCATCGCCCTCAAGATCGAGGACGGCGACGGCTACGAGCGGGCAACGTGGGCGGCAACGGTCGAGGTGCTCGCCCAGGCCGGCGTCCTCGATGGCCAGGCGCTCCGGGTCCTCGGCCGCTACCACCGCCCGGTCGACGTCGATCCGCACGGCCGGGTGGGCGCGGAGGCGATCGCCGGCTTCGAGCTCGCCCCGCTCGGCGAGCGGATCTGATCGTCGCCTGACGAGCGCCGCCGAGCGGCGGTCCGCTCGGGCGGGATGCCGGAGCGCACGGCATCCTTGCGCGGATGGCAACCCCGGTCGATCCCTGGCGAACGCTCGGATTGCCGCCGGGCTCCAGCGCCGACGAGGTCCGGCGGGCCTATCGCGCGCTCGCGAAGGCGAACCATCCCGATGCCGCCGGCGAAGGCGCGCTGCCCCGCTTCCTGGCCATCCAGGCGGCGTACGAGCAGCTGGTCGGGGCGCGGGCGCGGCGGCGTCCGGGAGCGAGGCCGTCGGGCGGGGCGACGTCGGACGCCGGCCGAGAGCCGTGGCGGGCCGACCCGGAGCGGGCCAGGGCGAGCGGTCGAGCCGACCGTCGCCGGCCTGGCGCGCGCCCTGGCGGGGGTCCGGCCGGCGGTTCGCCGGGCACGGCCCGGCCCGGTACCCGGACGAGTGGCGAAGCCGGGAGCCGCGGCGCAGCCGAGGAGGGCGGCACTTCCGGCCGCAGAGCGCGCCCCGCCGACGGATCGTCCGGCGGCACCTCCGAGGGCGCTACGACTGGCGCCGGCTCGTCCCAGGAGCCGAGGTCGCGGCGCGGCGGACGGAGCCGATCGCGGAAGAAGGCCACGCCGTATTCGACCTCGTACGACGCGGCCGACGACGAGCCGTTCGAGCCAGGCTGGAGCGGCGCGACCTGGTACGGCGCCTCGAGCGGAACCTACTGGACGATCAACCCGAAGGAATACGCGGACCCCCGGAAGCACGGCCCGGAGTACCAGCGCCGAGCTCGCCGGTCGGGAGCTGCTCGCGGCGTCGACGATGATCCCGGAGCTGACGCGGAGGACCTGAGCGAGCCGCGGAGCGGGTCGACCGCCGGTGTGGGCTCGAGTCGCGGCGAGTCATGGAGCCGTCCGGCCGCCGGCCGGTCGTGGGCGGATGTCGAGCGTCCGGACCGCGGCCCTGCCCCGGCCGGTGGCAGCGCCGAGCCGCCCGTCCCGCCGGTCGCGGAGGATCGCGCCGTCGCCGCCGAACCGCCGGCGATCGATCGGCTTCCCCGGTTCCGGGCGCCGAGGTCACTGGCCGGCCGGATCCTGGCCGCGGTCGTCGCGTGGCCGTTCCTCGGCGGGATGCTGGCGTTCTCGATCCAGGAACAGAGCGGCTGCGGTCGGTTCGCCGCCTCCTGCCCGGAGCTGTCCGCGCCCGGGACGTGGCTGCTCCACGCGGCGATCCTCGTGCTGCTGGTGGCCGTGCCGAGGCTTGCGGCGTGGCTCGTCACCGGGACGGTCGCCGGGTTCGTCGCGGGCGCCGCGACGGCCGTCGCCCTGAGCGCCGGCGGCGGCACCTCCCTGCCGGACGTGAGCACGACCGTCCTCGGCTCCGTGGTGATCGCCGCGTACGTCGGCGGCGTGCTCTACGCGATCGTCGTCGAGCGGCTGGGCAGCCGGGCCCGCCACGTCCCATGACCCGGTGAGCCGCCGGACCGACGCCCACGACCTTTCGCGCGCTGCGCAGGAGTACCTGCTCGCCCTTCGGGTCATGGCCGCCGATGGCACCCACGTGAAGGCCGCCCAGATCGCGCGGCACCTGGGTGTTTCGACCCAGGCGGCGAGCGAGATGTTCCGGCGGCTCGTCGCCGATGGCCTCGTGCGCCAGGCCGACGGTCGGGATCTGATTCTCACGGATGCGGGACGCGCGGCCGCGGACGCGATCTTCCGCCGGCACGCGTTGCTGGAGTGGCTCCTGACCTCGGTGATCGGTCTCGGCTGGGCGGAGTCGGACGAGGAGGCTGCCCGGCTCCAGGGCGCCCTGTCGCCGCGCGTCGAGGCTCGCCTGGACGAGATGCTCGGCCATCCGCCGACCTGCCCGCACGGCAACCCGATCGACGCGGAGACGGCCCGCCGACGGCCGCGCGGCACGCCGCTCAGCGAGATCGAGAGCGGTGCACGGGCGACGATCTACCGGATCACCGAGGAGGCGGAGGAGGACGCCGGTCTGCTCTCATACCTCGAGGCGCGGGCGCTGACGCCCGGGGCCTCGGTGACCGTTCTCGCCCGCTCCGAATCCCTCGACTCGCTCACCCTGGAAGGCCCCCGCGGCCGGGCGACGCTGGGCCTACGGCCGGCCTCGCTCGTCCACGTCCTGCCCGGCGACGCGGATCCGGACCTGTTCCATCGCGTTCCGGCGTCGTAAGGGCCCGCGCCCCTCGTTGAGCCGCCCCGGCCGGCCCGCACGCTACCCTCACCGGCATGCCTGATCCCACGATCCGCGTCCGGATCGCGCCCAGCCC
>JBPYEM010000484.1:0-2248 GCA_051985205.1 Candidatus Limnocylindrales bacterium
ATGCCTGCGCGATGCAGATCAGCGACCTCGCCGAGTGGGTGCGCGGTCTGGACGAGCCGTCCGTCGCGCCGCTCCGGACGGCCCTCGCCGCGACCCTGGACGCGTTCGTCGAGATGGGCCTCGGCTACCTCAGCCTCGACCGGCCCTCGGGCACGCTGTCCGGCGGCGAGGCCCAGCGGACGCGGATGATCCGGCACCTGGGCTCCGCGCTGACGGACGTCACCTACGTCTTCGACGAGCCGACGATCGGGCTTCATGCCCACGACGTCGAGCGGATGAACACGCTGCTCCGGCGGCTCCGCGACAAGGGCAACACCGTGCTCGTCGTCGAGCACGACCCAGAGGTGATCCGGATCGCCGACCACGTCGTCGACATGGGTCCGGGCGCCGGACCCCGCGGCGGGACGGTCGTCTACGAGGGCGACGTCGTCGGCCTTGCCGCGTCCGGCACCGCCACGGGCCGGCATCTCGAGATGGGCCAGGAGATCAAGCGCGACCCGCGGGAGCCACGCGGCTCGATCCCGATCCGGAACGCGCGCCTCCACAACCTCCAGGACGTGTCGGTCGACGTCCCCCTCGGCGTCCTTGTCGCCGTCACCGGCGTCGCCGGGTCGGGCAAGAGCTCGCTGATCCATGGCTGCCTGCCCCGCAGGGACCCGTCCGTCACGGTGATCGACCAATCCGCGATCCGCGGCTCGCGACGCTCGAACCCGGCGACGTACACCGGCATCCTGGATCCGATCCGGACCGCGTTCGCCAAGGCGAACGGCGTCAAGCCGGCGCTGTTCAGCGCGAACTCCGAGGGTGCGTGCCCGAACTGCAACGGCCTCGGGAAGACCTACACGAGCCTCGGGTTCATGGCCGAGGTCGTCAGCGTCTGCGAGGTCTGTGAGGGCCGGCGTTTCACGGACGAAGTCCTGCAGTATCGGCTCCGCGACCGGAACATCGTCGAGGTGCTGGCGATGTCCGTGGAGGAGGCGCGGGAGTTCTTCACGGAGCGGCCGGTACGGACGATGCTCGAGCGGCTCGCCGACGTGGGTCTCGGCTACGTGTCCCTGGGGCAGGAGCTCGACACGCTGTCCGGCGGCGAACGCCAGCGGCTCAAACTCGCGATCGAGATGTCGACCGACACGGAGGTCTACGTGCTCGACGAGCCGACGACCGGTCTCCACATGCAGGACGTCGACAACCTCATCGGCCTCCTGGACCGGCTGGTGGAGTCGGGGCGTTCCGTGATCGTGATCGAGCACAACCTCGACGTCGTCGCCCGGGCGGACTGGGTGATCGACCTGGGTCCCGGCGGCGGCCACGACGGGGGACGGGTGATCTTCGAAGGTCCGCCCGCGGAGCTCATCCGGGCCGAGGGATCGCTGACCGGCGAGCACCTCCAGCGACGTCTCGCGCCCGTAGCGGTGGCCTGAGGAAGACGACCCCCGCGAGCTCCGCGCTTCGCGGCGCGGTTCGCGGACGGTCAGGCGCAGGGCGTCGCGCCGCAGCCGGAGAGCGCGGGGGCCGGCGCCATCGCCGCCTGCCGCATGGCGGGTGATGCGGCGCCGCGAGGGAGATTCGGCTCCTCGAACCACTCGCGGAGCTGCCGGAGCGCCCGCCGCGTCCGGGTCTTGACCGTCCCGATCGGCCAGCCGGTCGCCGCCGCGATCTCGGATTGCGAGAGGCCGGATCGGTAGGCCAGCGCGATCACCTGCCGCTCGTTCGGCGCCAGCGTCGCGAGCGCCACGTCGAGCTCGTCGCCGGTCTCGCGATCCTCGGCCGCGTCGGATGGATCCGGGGCGGCCTGACCGACCCCGATCATCGCCGCCGACGTCTCCAGCCAGTCGATGCTGTCGTCGTCGCTGTCGAGCTGGCTGCCGAGCGCGGAGATCGGCAGGGGGTTCCGGCGACGGGCGCCCGCGCGAAGCACGTCGACGGAACGGTTGCGCGCGACCGTCCGGAGCCAGGCACGGAGCGAGCCGCGGGCGGGATCGAACATCTCGGCTCGATCCCACAGCGCCAGGAACGTGTCCTGGACGACCTCCGACGCGATCGACGGATCGCCGCTGGACCGGTACGCGGCGGCGTACACGGTGGCCGCATGTCGGTCGTACAGCGTCGCCAGCGCGGGTTCCGAGCCGACGATGAGCTCGCGCACCAGGACCTCATCCGCCAGGCCCGCGAGCTGATCACCCGGTCGGCCGGCCGACCCCAGATCCGTGCGTTCGGTCGTCATCGAATCCACCGTCAAGGCTTGCGT
>JBPYEM010000485.1:0-2739 GCA_051985205.1 Candidatus Limnocylindrales bacterium
GTCGCTCCGGCGCTCAGGACGGCGATCTCCAGGCCGGCCGCGCGGATCGCATCTGCCGCTGCGGCGAGCGTCCGGGCCTCGTCCCCGCCGGCCGGATCGCCGCCACCGGGCCGATAGCCATGACCGCCGTGGCTGAAGACGCCCGCGACAGCCAGGCCGGCGTCCGCCGCAGCCCGAGCGACCTCCGCGGCGCCCAGCGGATCCGCGACGCCGGTCCGGTGGAGGCCTGGATCCACCTCGACGAGGACGCGGAGCGGCCGCGCGGCGCCGTCGACGGCTGCCGCGAGTCGCTCGGCGCCGGCCACGGAGTCGACGCCGACCGCGAACGAGGAGATCGCGTCGTGAAGCGCCCGGATCCGATCCGCCTTGCGGCCACCGGCCCAGATCGGATACGCGAGGAAGAGGTCGTCGAAGCCGGCGGCGGCGAAGACCTCGGCCTCGCCGATCGTCCCGACCGTGAGGCCATGTGCGCCGGCTGCGGCCTGGAGCCGTCCGATCGCGACGCTCTTGTGCGTCTTCGCGTGCGGACGCAGGGCGATCCCGCGCTCGTCCATCGCCGTCTGGAGCCGCCGGATGTTCGCGTCGACGCGGGCGAGGTCCACGACGACGCGGGGCGTCGCGAGGTCCCGGGGAAGCGCGGGGAAGGTCAGCTCGCTCATCGCGCGGACCGTCCCGTCGGCCGCTCCACGATCGGCGTCCGCAGCGCGCCCAGTCGATCCACCCGGAGCACGACCTCGTCGCCCGGCTCCAGGTACCGGCCGAGCGTCGACTCGCGGATCTCGAGGAGGCAGCCGCCGCCGACCGTCCCCGAGCCGAGGAGGTCCCCCGCGCGGAGGCGGACGTCGGCCGACGCCCGCGCGACCATCTGGCCGAACGAGAACTGGGCGGTCGACCAGGTGCCACGCGACGTCTCGGCGCCGTTCACCTCTGCGGTCATCGCGAGGTCGGGACCGGTGGCATCAGGGCGCTGGGCCGGGGCGAGCTCGTCCGGCGTGACCAGCCACGGCCCGATGGTCGAGGCGAAATCCTTGCCCTTCGCCGGCCCGAGCCGGACGACGGTCTCGTCGCGCTGCAGGTCCCGAGCCGACCAGTCGTCGAGGATCATGTAGCCACCGATCGCCTCCGCGCCGCGCTCGGCGGGCAGGTCGACGACGGGGGTGTCGATCAGCGCCGCCACCTCCAGCTCGTAATCCAGCTCGGTCGAGCCGGCCGGCGCCCAGACCGGGTCGCCCGGCCCGCGGATCTCGGAGACGTTGCTGAAATAGAAGATCGGGAGGCGGTACCACGCCTCCGGCACCTCCCCGCCACGCCGTTCCCACATCGTCCGGACATGGCGCTCGAACCCATAGAAGTCGCGGAACGTCGGCGGGCGAAGGATCGGCGGGCCGAAGGCGAGATCGTCGACAGCGAGCACGGCGTCGTCGTCCTCGTCCCGGGCGACGAACCCCTCGACGAGCTCCTCGAGGGCCGCGACCCGGAGCCCGCGACCGAGGTGTTCGTCGAGCGTCGTGACCGGCTGCCGATGCAGGACCCGGTCGTGAACGAGCGTGGGATCGGCGGAGACGGCGCGGCGCCGCGCGACGTCGAGATCGAGCCAGCTCCTGCTGTCCGGATCCAGCGCGGCCGCGAGGCGCCACGGTGCACCGGCCGGCCCGAAGCGCTCGCGGACGTGGGCGAGCCTCATCCTTCGGGCATCCGCACGGTCACCGGCCGAGTGTAGGACCACCACCCGTTCGTCGGCGACGGCCGCGACATTCGGGGGATCACCGGGGCGCCGTCGCGATGCGAGCCTGTCCGGCATGCCCGTCCCGCCATGGGCCCGTTCCTCGCGCCCGATGACCTCGCCACCCGATGACGCTCCGTCGAGCGTGGCGATCCTCGTCGGCCTGGTCCGGCTGATCGGTGTCGTCGCCGTCGGCGTCGGTCTGGTCGAGACGGTCGCCGGCGTCGCCTATGGCGAGCCCCGTGCCGTCTCGCTCGGGACGGTTGCGGTGGGCTACGGGCTCTGGGTGGCGAGCCGTGTGGCCCGCCTCGGCGGTGCCGACCGGGAGCGGACGGTCACGTGGATCGCCACGATGACCCTCGGCCTCGTTGCCCTCGCGTCGCTGCTCCAGCCGTCGATTGCGACGGCCATGGCGATCGCGTCCCTGCTGCCCGCCGTCATCGTCACGCCGCTGGTGTCGAGCCGGGTCGTCCTGCGGCTGCTGATC
Organism: Candidatus Limnocylindrales bacterium; assembly: GCA_051985205.1. Classification (GTDB taxonomy): domain Bacteria; phylum Chloroflexota; class Limnocylindria; order Limnocylindrales; family CSP1-4; genus CF-46. Next base: position 2,211 of record JBPYEM010000485.1, read on the forward strand.
GGCAGCGCGATGGTCGGGGCGTGGAGCGTGTTGATCGGTGCGGTCGCTCCGATGGACAACCGGCTGCCGGACCAGGCCGAATCCGCGATCGCCTTCATCACCCTGGTCCTGGCGTACACGTTCCTGATCATGTTCCTGTGGGAGGTGAGCCGGCGGCTGAAGGCAACGGCGACCGACCTCCAGAGCGTCGTCCGGATGTCCGGCGATCTCGCCAAGACGCTCGATCCGCGGCTCGTTGGCGATCGCATCGCGGTCCACATCGCTCGGGCCGTCGGCGCCGACGACTGCGCGCTCAGCTACTGGGACCGGGCGACAAATCGGGTCATCACCCTCGGTTACGAGCCGCCGGAACGACGGGCCGCCCTCAACGAGACCTACGCGATCGACGACTACCCGGCGACGATGACCGTCCTCGAGGCGCAGCGACCCACGATCATCAACGCCGCCGACCCGGCGGCGGACGCGGCCGAGGTCCGCTACCTGGCGTCGATCGGCCACCGGTCGATGGCGATGATCCCGTTGGTCGCGG
>JBPYEM010000486.1:0-9234 GCA_051985205.1 Candidatus Limnocylindrales bacterium
CTCGTAGTTGCCCTCGTGCGACGCCGACCCGTCGTACATCCCGACCCAGCCGCCGTCGACGGGGACGACGGATCCGAGCCGCGCCTGGTAGCGATCCCAACCCGTGCCAACGCCCAGCGCCTCCCCGTGCCATCCGAAGGGCGCGTCGGCTGGAGCGCCGCCGTCGCGCGTAGCGACGCCGGTCGGGTGGGTCGTTGCGCCGACGTTGTAGATGTCGCCGGTCGCGTGGGCGTCCGCCGGCAGCCCGGGCCGGGCGACCGCGAAGCTCGCGTAGAGGTGCTCGGCGGAGGTCGCACGGACGAGCACGGGGTCCTTCACGCCTTCGGTTCCGGTGGACGCTGCGGTGAGCACCGGCCGGCGGGTCGCGACGTCGAAGCCGTCCGGCGCCCGTCCGTCCACGGCGTCGATGCGCCAGCGGCCGTCTGCCGGGTCGACGTAGGAGAGGTACAGCGTGAATCCGGTCGTCGACGGCACGAGCGCGAACCGCTCCATCGACGACGTCTCGAGCTCGGTCTTCCGGACGTCCCAGACGTCGTCGAAGCGGATCCCGTCACGGCTCGTCGCGATCGCGCCGCGCCAGCCCCGCTCCACCGCCGCGCCCCGCGGCCGCCGCTCGCGGTAGGTCAGCCAGTAACGACCCTCGTGGCGGAGGACGGACGGCGCACCGGTCCAGTGCCCGGCCTCCGCCCCCTCCGGAGCGCGAACGACGATCCCCCCGGCGACGTCCGGGCTCGGTGGAACGCGCACGCGGCGCGGACCGGTTGATCAGGCCCGCGACGATCCGGACTTCTCGAGCTCCACCATCGGGATCACGCGGCTCGTCTTGTTCGGGTACTCGCCGAACTGGGGGAGCGCCGCGACATGGTCGTTCCAGAGGCGATCGCGCTCCGCACCGTTCGTGACGGTGGCGCGGACCGGGAACGTCTCGCTTCCGATCTCGACCGTCGCGTCCGGATGGGCGAGCAGGTTGAAATACCAGGACGGGTGCTGGTCCGCGCCGCCCTTCGATGCGGCGATCACGATCTTGTCGCCGTCCTCGTGGAAGCTGACGATCGCCTCGCGCGGCTCACCGCTCTTGGCGCCGGTCGTCGTCAGGACGAGCATTTGCTGGCCGGCAAGTGGGCCACTCGTCGCCCGCCCGCCATGTTCGCGGAGGTCGGCCTTGAGGGCGCGCGTCCACGCCTCCGGATCCCAGTCAGTCATCAGTCATCCTCCCCGTGAGCTGCGGGTTTTCGTTGCAGACGCAACGATCGCACGAATCGTCGATCCCTGCAGGCGAGCGTCAGACGCGGAGCGCAGCCGGACTCAAAGCCAGCGACCGGAGCGCGCCGTCCCGCTCGAGCGTGACGTCGATCCGGCGACCGACCAGGTCGCCCACGAGCGAGCGCTGGAGATCGGCAACGCCGGCGATCGGTCGGTCGTCGAGCGACACGATCACGTCACCCGCGTGGATGCCCGCAGCGGCGGCCGGACTGCCGTCGATGAGCTGGACGACCTCGAGACCGCTCGGTCGACCGATCCGCTCGGCGAGCGCCGGCGTGAGGCGGCGGGTCCCGCCGACGATGCCCAGGTACGCCCGACGAACGCGCCCATCGCGCATCAAGGCAGAGAGGATCAAGCGGGTCGCCGCGTCGATCGGGACGGCGAGACCGAGCCCGATCCCGGCGACGGCGGTGTTGATCCCGACGACTCGGCCGCGGATGTCCGCGAGGGCGCCGCCCGAGTTTCCGGGGTTCAGCGCGGCGTCGGTCTGGATGACGTTCTCGACGAGCCGGCTCGCTGCGCCGTCACGCGCCGCAAGGGACCGGCCGAGGGCCGAGACGACGCCGGCGGTGACGGTGCCGGAGAAGCCGAGCGGGTTGCCGACCGCGACGACGAGCTGGCCCACGCGAAGCCGCGCAGCGTCGCCAAGGGGCGCCGGCGTCAGCGTCCCACTGGTCGCCCGAACCACGGCGAGGTCGGACAGCGGGTCGCGTCCGACGACCTCGAATGCGAGCTCGTCGCCGTCCACGAACGTGGCGGTTCCCCGCTCCGCGCCGGAGACGACGTGGGCGTTCGTGACGATGAATCCGTCGGGTGTGAAGGCGACGCCGGACCCCGTCCCGCCGCCCCAGCCGCCGGTCCGCCGCTCGACGCGGAGGCTCGCGACGGACGGAATCAGCCGAGCGGCCGCCGCGCTGACCCCCGTCGAGTACGCGTCGAGCGCCTCGTCCTCGACGTCGCGATCCGCCTGCTCGTCGAAGGCGTCGGCGGTGCCGTCACCGGGCACCGCCTCCCGCAGCGCGACCATCGGATCAGGCCTCGCCGGATGCGTCGGTCGCGCCGCCGACGCTGACCGTTCGCTCGTCGTCGCCGCGAACGATCCGCAGCTCGATCGGCAGCCCGGCGTCCGCGAGGATCTGGGGCAACGCGTCCGGCGTGTCGAGCGGCTTCCCGGCCGCCGCGACGAGGAGGTCTCCCTCGCGGATGCCCGCTCGTGCGGCCGGACTGCCGTCCTCGACGCCACGAACGAGCAGGCCATCCCGCTCGGTCAGACCGACGGATGCGCGCAGCCGCCTGGCAACATGCGGCGGCGCAACCGCGATCCCGAGCCGCGGCCGGGCAACGGACTCGCCACGGGCGAGCGCATCGATCCGCTCCCGCAGGGCAGCGTCGGCCGGCCGGGCGAGGTAGAAGCCTTCCCCGATCCGGTTCGTGTTGATCGCGACGACCCGGCCGTCCGCGTCCACGAGCGGGCCACCAGAGGAGCCGGGCGCGAGCGGCGCGGTGTGCTCGAGGCTGCCGCCGATCTGCGCTCCGCCCGGTCCTCGGAACGAGCGCTCGACGGCCGACACGTAGCCGACCGTCACTCGGGCCGGGCCGGCGCCGGTCGCGGCGAGGCCGAAGACGACGTCGCCGACGCCGAGCTCCCGGTCGGACCAGGCGAGCGGACTCGCGCCGGAGGTGTCGACGTCGATCACGGCCAGGTCGCCGTCGCCGTCGACGCCGCGGACCGCGCCGCGGATCGAGCGACCATCCTGGAACGTGACGGTCACCTCGTCGCCCCGCAGGTTGTGGGCGTTGGTGACGACGCGCCCGTCGCCGATGACGATGCCTGACCCGCGCACACCGCGGCCGATGCCGACGACGCTGCTTGCGCCGTGATCGTGAACGCCGCGCAGCGCGGCTGCCAGGTCTTCGAGAGCGGACATCCGGTTCTCCTTGAGGATCGAGACGGCCATCGTGACGCGGCCGCATCTTCGTGGGTTGCGAGTAGCGACTTGCAAGTCGCAACATACAACTGACCAACCGCCAATGCAAGCACCTCGGGTACGATCCATGCCGTGAGCGAGCCAGCGGCGCCGTACGCGCTACCGTCCGGCCTTCAGGCGGCCCTCGATCGTGTCGGCGATCGGTGGTCGCTGCTGGTCGTCGACGCGCTCCTGGATGGGCCACGCCGCTTCGGCGAGCTGCGCGACGCGCTGCCCGGCATCGCGGCGAACATCCTGACCGACCGTCTCCGGCGGCTGGAACGCGAACGGATCCTCGTGTCGTCGCCCTACAGCACCCGCCCGCCGCGGATGGAGTACACGCTCACCGGGGACGGTCGAGATCTCGCCTCAGCGCTACGGCTGCTCGCGGCCTGGGGCGGCCGCCGAACGGGTGGTGAGCCGCTTCGCCACGATCGCTGCGGCACGGCCGTCGAGGCCCGCTGGTACTGCCCGACGTGCGCGGTCGCCGTCACCGATGCCGAGATCAGCGGCGCGGAGGAGACGCGTCTGCTCTAGCGACCGCAGCGGTGTCGCGCCCGTCCGTCGCCGGACGGGTCGACCTCAGGTCTTGGTCCCCACCACGGTGACGCCGTCGACCGCGGGGTAGTTCGAGTAGTAGCGGTTCGTCCAGTGGAGCTTGCCGTGGTCGTAGATGGTCACGGTGACCCACACCTTGGCGCCGTCCGCCGGGGCGTTGTTCCGGAAGGTGTATCCGACGGGCTTGGTCGGGTCCTTCACGATCGTATCGATCGCTCGCGGGCCGGGCTTGATGACCAGGTTGCTGATCTTGTAGGTGCGGCCGTTCGGGACGCTCCAGATCTTGAAAGTGATCCAGCGCCGGCTGCCGGCGTTCCTGATCGTCCGCTGGATCAGGATCGGGTACTTCGTGTCGTTCTTGAAGCTCATCGTCTGCTTGGCATTGCCGACGATCCAGACCGTGGCATCCAGGCCTGGCGGGTAGCGGTTGATGAACTCGTTGTGGTTCTGCCGGGCGAGCGGAATCATCCCGGCCCGGAACGCCGCGTTGAACAACGTCGTGGAGGTGGTGCAGATCCCGCCGCCGAACGCACCGGTGACGGTGATCTTGCCGCCCTCGATCGCGTTGCCGGGGCCCTCGCCGGGGAGCTTGTGGAGGTCGCCGACGACCCTCCAGAAGTCGAAGATCTGACCGGCGGGCACGACCGTCCCGTTGATCTTCGTGGCCGGCGCCTCGATGTTCCCGCCCCAGTGGTTGTTGACGATCACGAAGTAGTAGACGCTGAATGAGCTGATCGGCTGCATCTTGCCGGCATACGCCTCGGCATCCGCCGTGGTCAGCTTCGGGTCGACGGCCTTCACCACGGCCGCGACCGGTGATGGGGTCGCACCCGCCTGGCGAGCACCGATCTCGGTGACGATCGCGGCCTTCGTGCCGGCGGCATCCAGCGTCCGGCCCTCGCGACTGGTGGCGGTGACCTCGACATGCCCGTTGACCAAAGCGAGGCCCGCGTCGCGGACCTTCTGGTTGACCTGCTGCGCCAGCGTTGTGAGGATCGGGTCGAGGCCGGCTGCGTCGAATGCCGGGGAGACGGTGCCGTCGGCCGCGGTCGGGAACGAGATGAGCGGCGCGAGGCTGGTTCGGGTGATCGTCCAGCTGTCCTCGCCCCGGGCGACGACCACATCGGCGGCCATCCGGTCCGCGGCGGCCTTCGCCGCCTCCGCCGACGCCGTCGCGACAGCCGGCACCAACGAGACGACCGGCACCGCCATGGAGATCGATGCCGGAGTGCCGAGCGCGTCGAGCTGCTGGTCGAGAGCCGAAAGCAGGGACGCCGTGTCGACGGTGCGGCCTTCCCTCGCCGCAGAGACCGTGAACGTCCCGCCGTCGCCGATCGACACGGAGGCGCTCGCGGGCGTCTGGTCGATCGTCCCGGCAAGGGTGTCGACGATGCCGGTCAGCTTGTCGCGATCGTAGGCAACGGCGACGTCCAGGGTCACGCCATGGATCGCGGCCCGGGCCGCGGCGATGAGCTTCTCGACCGGCGAGCCCTGGCGGCCCGCGCCCAGCGCCGCCTCCAGCAGGGCCGACGTGTTCGCGCCGCGCCCGAGATCAGCGAAGCTGACGGTCGTCACGCGCCCATCCGGGCTCGTGAGCGCCACCTGGCCGGTGCCAAGCCATCCATACGCATCCGCGAGCCTGGCCTCCGCCTGCTCGCGCGTGAGCCCACCGACATCCGTGTCGCCGACACGGATGCCCGGCAGGATCCGACCCGCGAACTGCGCGTCATACGCGACCAGCGCTCCGGCGCCGAGGGCAAGGAACGCGAGCAGGCCGAGCAGGAACGCGAACGCGAACCGGGCCGCATAGCGCGGCCGAGGCGCCGTCGTCTGGACGGGCTCCTCGGTGATCGTCGGCTCGAGCGTGGTCGTCATCGGACCTGAGTCATCCCCGTGCGACAGTGGGCAGCTGCGTGAGCGGCATCGTGACGATCCACGATCGCTGGGCGTTACGCAAGAAGCCCCCGAACCGGTTCATCCACCTCGCAACGGCCGGTCGATGGCGCGTCCGCGCACCGGGCGGGTCAGCCGCCCCGAAGGAGCACGACGATGCGGCGATTGGGCTCCTCCCCGATCGACTGCGTCGCCACCTTGGGGTGATCGCGCAGCGCGAGGTGGATCCAGCGACGCTCCAGTGCGGGCATCGGCTCGAGCTGGATCATCTTCCCGGTCTCCTCGACCCGCTGCGCCGCGCGCGTCGCGAGGTCGCGCAGCTGGCGTTCCCGCCGGCCACGATAGTCCTCGACGTCGACGAGGACGCGCGTCCACTCGCCCATCCGCCGCGAGAGCATCAGGTTGACGAGGTGCTGGAGAGCGGAGAGACGCTCCCCTTTCCGGCCGATCAGCGAGCCGAGGGCCTCGCGTCCGTCCGGGTCCGCCACGACGTTGAGCCGGCTGGTGTCCCCGGTCTCGACCTCGACGCTCACGGCGAAGCCGATATGGCGCATGAGCTCCTCGAGGATCTCCTTGCCTGCGGCGAGCGCCTCGGGCGAGGCCTCTGCGGCCTCGAGATCCGCGCGCTCCGCCGCCAGGGAGCCACGGGCGGCCTGGACCTCTGCCGCCTCGCTCGCGTTGAGGTCCGACGTGCCCCGGCCCTCGCGCGGGCCGCGATCCTGACGCCCGGCGAAGCCGCGGTCGTCGCGCCGTCCGCCTCGTTCGTCCCGGCGCGGCCGGTCGTCGCCGGCCGGTCCGGCGGCAGCCGCCCGCTCACCGCCGCGGTCGTCGCGACGCGGGCCGCGATCCCCATAGCCACGATCGCGGTCGCCGGCCGGCGCGGGTCCCCGATCCCGGTCGCCGAAGCCGTGATCGTCGCGGCGGGGACCACGATCCCGGTCACCGAAGCCGCGGTCGCGATCGCCGCGGAAGCCGCGGTCGTCACGACGCGGTCCACGGTCCCGGTCGCCGAAGCCGCGGTCACGATCGCGGTCACGATCGCGAGGCGGAGGCGGTGGCAGCGGCGTGCTCGCGGCGGCTTCCCGCTTCGGGGCCGCGCCGCCCAGGGCGGAACGGGGCGCGGCGACGATCCTTGCGGGTTCTGCGCCCATGCCCAGGACGCCCCGGCTGCCCGCCGTCAGGATCTCGAAATCGAGGTCGTTCAGCTCGACGCCGAACTCCTCCCGGGCCGCCCGGAGGGCCTCCTCCACGGTCTTGCCGGAGAACTCGCGGTACGCACTCATCAGCGGCGTCTCCCTCGGCGGCCTTGGCGGCCGCGTTCCTTGTGGCGAATGGTTCGGTCGGCCTGGGCGGCCCGTCCCGAGCTGCCGCCGAGCGGCGACGTGGAAGGTCGGGACTTGGGGTCAACGGGCGGCGGCAGCGTCACCGGGAAGCGCGGTGCATGGCCCACGGCGAACGCCGGCTGCCAGCCGAAGAGCGGGAACATGCCGCCCCAGCCGATGATCAGGTACTGCTGGATGATCGAGAACACCGTCGACGTGATCCAGTACAGGAACAGGCCGGCCGGCAGGAAGCTGCCGTAGAGCAGCGAGATGAACGGGAAGATGTAGGCCATCTGGCGCTGCACCTTGTAGTTGGTGTCGTCCGCCATCGCGGGGTCGTGCGGCGGGAGCGTCATCCGCGACTGGACGAGCTGCAGCAGCGCGGAGATGAGGGCGAGCAGGCTGAGCCCGGAGAGCATCCCCCCGGGCTGGCCGAGGATCACCTCGGGGACGCCCCAGTTGATCCCGAACGCGATCGGGTCGAGGCACGGGTTCTGGACGTGCCCGCCGGCGATGACGATCGGCGACGCTGCGCAGTGGAGGTCGACCAGGCGGAAACCGAACACCTCGAGCATCGCCTGGGGGTTGAAGTTCTGGAGCCCCTGGCTGAAGACCGAGTACATCGGGATCAGCAGGAACAGCTGCAGGATCGCCGGCAGGCAGCCGGCGGCCGGATTGATGCCGCGCTCCGCGTAGAGCTGCCGCTGGGCTTCCTGCTGCTTGAGCCGATCACCCTTGAACCGGCGCTGGATCTCCTTCACCTCCGGCGCGAGCAGCTGCGTCCGCTTCGTCGAGACCATCTGGCGCCGGAAGATCGGGATCAGGAGGATCCGGATGATGATCGTCATCCCGATGATCGCGACGACGATGTTGCCCGTGAGCTTGTCGAGCAGCACGAGGAGGATGAAGAACGCCTGGAAGATGGGCGTGAAGAGCCATGCGAGCAGGCTGAACGGCTCGGTCGGCGTCACCGGCTTGAGCGGGATCGCGGCCGGTGGAAGGGTCGGCGACGCGCCCGACGGCTGACCGCTTCCGGTCGTCGCTCCGCCGCCGGCGCAGGCGGCGACGATCAGGGCGATCGCGACCAGCGTCAGGACCGGGACGAGGCGAACGGCAAGGGCTCGGAGACGGGGTGGGATCACGCGGTCCTCGGGCTGGGTCAGCGAACCGGGTCGTAGCCGCCCGGATGGCCGGGATGACAGCGAGCGATCCGACGGGCGCCCATCCAGCTGCCGCGGAGGAGACCGTAGCGCTCGATCGCCTGCTCCGTGTAGCGCGAGCAGGACGGCTCGTAGCGGCAGCTCGACGGCAGCCACGCGAACGCGACCCGGTAGAACCGGATGAGACCGATCCCGATCGCCTTCACGAACCCGCCTCTCCTCCGAGGACGCCCCCTCGCCGGAGGAGGCGTCGCAGCGTCTCGACCAGCGTTCGGTGGTCCGCCTCGACGATCGCCGGTCGGGCGACGATCAGGACGTCCCAGCCGGGCTGGAACGAGGGCGCCATCGCCCTGAGCCCTTCGCGGAGTCGTCGCCGGACGCGATTGCGGACCACGGCGCCGCCCAGCTTCCGACCTGTCGCCAGGCCGAATCGGGTCGTCTCGAGGTCCGTCCGCAGGAAGCGGGCGGTGAGGAGCGGATGGGACCGGAGGGTCCCGGCTCGCAACGCCGCGAAGTCCTGCGGACGGGAGAGCATCACGAGTCGCGGCTGATGGATGCCGCGCTCGATCGTCAGGCCGTCAGTCGCTTCCGACCGCGCGCCCGCCGCGCGGCGATGACGCGGCGGCCGCCGGCCGTCCGCATCCGCGCGCGGAAGCCGTGCTCCTTCGCGCGATGCCGCTTCTTGGGCTGGTAGGTCTGCTTCATCGGGACTGTGCGCGATCCTCTCCGCTGGGCCCCGGGTCGACATCCGACCCCGGAAGGCCACGAACGCGTCCTGCGCACGGTGGCGCGACGGCGCGTTCGTCGTCCGGCGGATGATACGGCGGGCGATTTCGGGGCGTCAAACGAGCGAAGGGCCGTCGCGGCGGGCCGGAGCGCCCGTTCCGGGAGCCTCCGCAGCGATACTCCCGGGGAGTATGCGGATTTGCCTTGCGACGCCCGATCGGCCGGTGCTATCCTCACCGGGCCCTCGGCGCCGCGACGTTCGCGGGCCAGGCCCCAGGCACGAGATTTCCGGGGACCCAGGAGCGTCGCCGGCCGAGCCGGAGACCCTTCGGAGTCCTTCTTCGC
>JBPYEM010000487.1:0-4687 GCA_051985205.1 Candidatus Limnocylindrales bacterium
GTCTCCGTCCGACTCCGTCGCCCTCGGCCGGACCGTCGGCCAGCGCGTCACCGTCCGAGTCGGCCGAGGCGTCCCCGTCGTTCGCGACGCCTTCGTTCGCGCCGTCGCCGTCCTCGGCGCCCTCGGCGTCGACTGATCCGTCGCCCTCGGCTCAGCCGTCCGGGGCGGGCGGACCGGATGGGGTGATCCCGTCCGGCCCGGCGGCGCCGTCCGGATCCGCCTCGGCATCGCCGGGCGGGTGACCGACCCCCAACGCTGACGACGAGGCAGCGGGCCTCGCGAGCTAGCCGGCGAGCGCCCGCGCCGCGTCGCCGATGGCCCCGAGCAGCAGGCCCGGGAATAGCCCGAACAGGATCGTCGCGACCGTGGCCGTCGCGAGGCCGCCCCACATCAGGCGGCCGTGGCGCATCGGCGGCGCCTCGGACGCCGGGTCGCGCATGTACATGTAGACGACGACCCGGAGGTAGTAGAACGCGGCCGCCGCGGCGTTCAGGACGACGAGCACCGCCAGGAACGCGACCCACCCGCCGGCCTGGACGGCGGCGAGGATGATCACGGCCTTGGCGAAGAAGCCGGCCGTCGGCGGGATGCCGGTGAGCGACAGCAGGAACAGGGTCATCAGGATCCCGAGCAGCGGCTCCCGCCGGCCCAGGCCCGCGAACGTCGACAGCTGGGACGTCACGCCGGCTCGCTTCTGGAGCGCGGCGATCACCGCGAACGCGCCGAGGTTCATGAACGAGTACGCCGCGCCGTAGAACAGCAGCCCCTCGAGGCCCTGCCGCTGGCCGCCCGCGTAGGCCGCCAGTCCGACCAGCATGTAGCCGGTGTGCGCGATCGAGCTGTACGCCAGCATCCGCTTGACGTTGTCCTGGGTCAGCGCGACGAGGTTGCCGAGCGTCATCGTAATCGCGGCGAGCACGACGACCACCGGCAGCCAGTCGGCCTTCATGGGTCCGAGCGCCTCGACGAACAGCCGCAGGATCAGGGCGAACGCCCCGACCTTCGGCCCGACGGACAGGTAGCCGGTGACGGGCGTCGGCGAGCCCTGGTACGCGTCCGGCGTCCAGTAATGGAACGGGACGGCGGCGATCTTGAACGCGACACCGGTCGTCATGAAGGCGAAGCCCATCGCCAGACCCGGGCTGAACGGCGCCGTGTGGTTGACGATCGCCGTCAGGGCGGACGCGACGTCGGCGACGCGGGTGGAACCGGTCAGACCCCAGACGAAGGCGAGCCCGAACAGGAAGATCGCCGAGCTGAACGATCCCAGGAGGAAGTACTTGATCGCGCCCTCGGTCGAATAGCTGTCCGACTTGTGGTAGCCGGCGAGCAGGTAGCCCGGCAGGACCATCAGCTCCAGGCCGAGGAAGAGGAGCAGGAGGTCGACCGCCGCGGAGATCAGCATCGCCCCGCACATCGCGAACACGAGGACCGTCGCGAACTCCGCCACCGGCAGGTTGCGGGGCGCCAGGTAATCCGGGGCGAAGACGATGGTCATCGCCACGATCGAGATGAACAGCAGGTCGAGGAACGTCGTCAGGGCGTCCAGCTTGTAGGCGCCACCGAAGGCCGTCGTGGCATCGCTCGAGCCGGTCGACAGCGTGATCGCCGCCGTGATCGCCAGGCCCACGAGGGCGGTCCCGATCGCGGCCGTGGACCGGCCCGGCAGGGCGAGGTCGACGAGCAGGATCGCGATCGCCGTCAGGATCGCCGCGACGAGCGGGGCGATCACGAGGACGTCGTGGCTCGTCATGCGGCCGGCTCCGGAGCCGGCTCGCCGGCCGGCGCGGCGCCGCCGCCGGTGAGGTCGATCCGGGCGACCCAGACGAGCCGCGCCACGACGTAGGCGACCAGCAGGAGGGCCGCGATCAGCGCCGACTGGAACGGGATCTCGACCGCCGGCTGCCTCGCGACGTCACCGAGGATGGACGTCACCGAGCGGCCGACCAGATCGAGCACCAGGCCCGGGAAGAGGCCGAAGACGACGGTCAGCGCGCCGAGCGGCGCGAGCGTCAGGATCTCGGTCGGCGTCATGTCCGTGAGGTGATCGCCGAGGCTCGTGAAGAACGACGAGAGCTCGCCGAAGATGATCCGCTGGTACAGCCACAGCAGGTAGGCCGCGGCCAGGACCATGCAGACGGTCGCGATCGCCGCGACCCACGGCGAGAACTCGAACGCGCCCAGGAGGGCGAGGAACTCGCCCACGAACCCGGAGAGGCCCGGCAGGCCGCCGGACGCGAAGCAGAAGAACCCGAGCGCGACAGCCCAGATCGGCATCACGCTCGCGGCACCGCCCATCTTCGCGATCGTCCGATCGTGGGTCCGCTCGTAGATCACGCCGACGAGGAGGAACAGGGCGCCCGTGATCAGGCCGTGGTTCACCATCTGCAGGATCGCCCCGTCCAGCCCCTGCTGGTTGAACACGAAGATTCCGAGCGTCACGAAGCCCATGTGGGACACGGAGCTGTAGGCGACGAGCTTCTTCAGGTCCGGTTGGACGAGCGCGACGATCGCGCCGTAGATGATCGCGATCAGGCTCAGGACGATGATCGCCGGCGCGAACGCATGGGCGGCGGCGGGGAACAGCGGCAAGGCGAACCGGATCAGCCCGTAGGCGCCCAGCTTCAGCATGATCGCGGCCAGGATCACGGATCCCGCCGTGGGCGCCTGGACGTGCGCGTCCGGCAGCCACGTGTGGAACGGGAACATCGGGACCTTGATCGCGAACGCGAGGAAGAACGCGAGGAACGCGAAGATCTGGAGCGTCGGGTCGAAGCCGAACGTCCGGAGCTGCTCGAAGTCGAACGCACCCGCCCAGTTGCCGGCATGGGCGGCCTGGAAGGCGAACGCCGTCGTCAGGATCGCGACCAGCATCAGCAGCGAGCCGACGAGGGTGTAGAGGACGAACTTGATCGTCGCGTAGATCCGGTTGGCACCGCCCCAGATCCCGATGATCAGGTACATCGGGACGAGGACGATCTCCCAGAAGATGTAGAAGAGGAACGTGTCCAGGGCGACGAAGACGCCGATCATCCCGACCTCGAGGACGAGGAACGAGACCATGTACTCCTTGATCCGCTCCTTGATCGGCGAGAACGAGGACAGGATCGAGATCCAGGTGAGCGTCGTCGTCAGCAGGACGAGGATCAGCGACAGCCCGTCGATCCCGAGGTGGTAGTCGATCCCGAACGCCGGGATCCACGGCACCTGCTCCCGGAACTGGAACTGCCGGGTGGAGTGGGGGTCGAAGCCGATGACGAGGAGCAGCGAGACGACCCACGTGATGAGGCTCGCGGCGAGGGCCAGCGAGCGCGCATAGCGGGCCGGCGCCGCGGCCACGATGAACGCGCCGACGAGCGGCGCGAACGTCGTGATCGTCAGGATCGGGATGCTGCTGACCTCGATCGCCACGCGCCCCTCCCTACCGTGCCGCCAGCACGAGATAGGAGCCGGCCATGACGATCAGCCCGACGGCGATGCCGAGGGCGTAGTTCTGGACGCGGCCCGTCTGGACGCGGCGGAGCTCCTTGCCGGCGTCCACGGTCGTCGAGGCGATGTCGTTCACCGTGTCGTCGACGACGCGCCGGTCGAACCACCACAGGAACGCGGCAACGCGCCCGCCGATGACGATGAAGAGCAGGTGGTAGAGGTCGTCGAACCACCACTTGTTCAGCGATCCGCGATACAGGAACGGCACCCGCGCGGTCAGCGCCCGGACGCGCTCGGGATCCGGCCGCCAGCTGAACCTGCCGACGTTGACACCGAACAGCCGCCACGCGGCGAGGACGCCGATCAGGGCGACCGCGACGCTCGCCCCGAGCAGCGCGCCGTCGATGCCCAGGATCTGGAAGTCGCTCTCCGTGCGGCCGAGGAGCTCCGTCCCGCGGGCGAAGACGGGCTCCAGCCACGAGGCGAGGAGTCCCTTGGCCTGGGGATTCTGGCCCAGGAGCGGCCCCAGCGGCGGTCCGGGCCACGAGAGGACGATGCCCAGGAGGATGGACGGGATCGCGAGCAGCCAGAGCGGCACGGTCATCACCGGCGGCGACTCGTGGATGTGGTCCCAGATCTCCTTGGGTCCACGGTATTCGCCCCAGAACGTGAGGCCGATGAGCCGGAACATGTAGAACGCGGTGAGGACGGCGACGACGATCCCGATCAGCCAGACCCACTGGAAGCCGGCCTTGAACGCCTCGCCGAGGATCTCGTCCTTGCTGAAGAAGCCGGCGAGCGGCGGGATGCCGGCGATCGCGATCGAGCCGATCAGCATCGTCCGGTAGGTGTGCGGGATCTTCTTCGCCAGCCCGCCCATCCGGCGCATGTCCTGCTCCTCGTGGACGGCGTGGATCACCGAGCCCGACCCGAGGAACAGCAGGCCCTTGAAGAAGCCGTGCGTCATCAGGTGGAAGATCGCCGCCGTGAACGCGCCGACGCCCAGCGACGCGAACATGTAGCCGAGCTGACTGAGCGTCGAGTAGGCCAGGACGCGCTTGATGTCCGTCTGGGTCATCGCGATCGAGGCCGCGAGGATCGCGGTGAAGATGCCGATCGCGGCGACCACGACCATGACCTGGGGCGCCGAAGCGAAGATCGGGTTGGTCCGGGCCACGAGGTAGACGCCGGCGTTGACCATCGTCGCGGCGTGGATCAGGGCGGACACGGGGGTGGGGCCTTCCATCGCGTCCGGCAG
>JBPYEM010000488.1:0-9216 GCA_051985205.1 Candidatus Limnocylindrales bacterium
TGCGGCTCGTACTCCCACCGGATCCGGTAGAAGTCGAGGATCCGGGCCATCTCCGCCTCGCTTGCGTGGGCGAAGGCAGGCATCGGTCGGTCGGCCGGCAGGAGCGCATCGAGGAGATCGTCGACCGGCGCGGGAGCGACGACGATGCCGCTGAACGCTTCGTCCGGCGTCCCGTCGGGCGGTCGTGCTGCCGAGAGCTCGCGGGCGACCCGTGCCCGTGCGGACCGAGCGGCGCTGCGGCGCCGGTTCCGCCGCCGGGAGCCGGAGTCGGAGTCGGTCGTGTGGCCGGGCGTCACCTGGCCGGTCCGGGGGGCGCGTCGGTTGGCGGCAGGCCGCCGATCAGGGCGGCGAGATCGCCGGTCGCGAGGACGCGACGGACCAGGTCGACGTCGGCGGCCTCGATCGGGAGCGCTTCGCGGAACCGCTCGACGTCGGCGGAGCCGAACTCGCCCCATGTCAGGCCGGGCCCGACCGCCTCCATCTCGTCCTCGTCCTCATCGTCCTCGGCGATGACGATGCCCAGCGAATCGCTGCGACAGGCGGGGCAGGTGACCTCGACGAAGACGATGTCGTCGCGCCTGGCGAGGATCCGGATCCGGGCGGTCGGGACGAACTCACCGCAGGCGGCGCAGTCGACTCCGCCCGCGAGCGAATCGAGGTCGTCGCGCGGATCCATCGGCGGCAAGTCTAGCGGGTTCCGGGCGGCGGTCGTACACGGCCGGCCGGCCGGCGACCCGGCCGGCTGCCTTGCGAGGCGATACCCCTGGGGGGTATCATCCGGCCCCCTCACCCGAACGGAGCGCCACTTGGCAACGACCGCCAACCCTCGCAAGCCGGCACCCGCGCCGGACACGTTCCGGCA
This sequence comes from Candidatus Limnocylindrales bacterium, assembly GCA_051985205.1. Classification (GTDB taxonomy): domain Bacteria; phylum Chloroflexota; class Limnocylindria; order Limnocylindrales; family CSP1-4; genus CF-46. Next base: position 863 of record JBPYEM010000488.1, read on the forward strand.
CAGCTACTCCAAGGACAAGGCGAGCCTCGTCCGCCGCCTGTCGCGAATGGAGGGCCAGGTCCGCGGGATCGCCCGGATGATCGAGCGCGACGAGTACTGCGTCGACATCCTCCAGCAGACCGCAGCGTTGCGGGCGGCGGTCGACGCCCTGTCGATCCTCGTCCTCGAGGACCACGTCCAGGGCTGTGTCCGGACCGCGGCGGAGCGGGGCCAGGCAGACGCGTATGTCGACGAGGTGATCGACGTGGTCCGCCGGACGCTCGGGCGCCCCGTTCGAGCGAGCAGTCGCTCCTCGTAGACCGGCTCCCGCGCCGACAGGCCTTCCCGACCGCGTCGCCGAAGCCTCGGGGCCCCTCGTTCGCGCCCCTGTCGCGCGGCAGACACCGGTACTTCCGGGCCTTCGCGTGGTGCAGTCCGGGTGATTCCGTCGCGGTTCCGCAGCCGCGACGATCGCAGCGCCGATCGACGATTAGGTCGGCTCGCCCGTTCCCGAGATCCGGGGGCCCCAGCCTGGACCCGCGTGACCGACTACCGCCCCGACCCCGACGATCAGCCGCCAACTCCCATCGTCGCCGCCCCGCCCCGCTTCGTCGATCGCCGCGTCGCGCGCCGCCGCGTCGAGGACCGCATCTCTCATCGGGAGAAGCTCCTCCTCGCGCGGGCGCTGGACGTCCTCGCCGAGGACCGGACGGCCGAAGAGCGTCTTGCCGGGCTCCTCAGGCTGCTCGCCCGCACCGTGGGTGCGCGGCGGGCGGCCGTCGTCACGGACGGGACCGACCGCCGGATCGCCGTCTCCGTCGAGTTCGGTGAGGAACCCCAGCCTGCCCGCGAGCTCGCTGCCTGGCTCGACGCCCATGGACCGCGGTCACGCGCCCGACGCGCGGCCGCCGGACCGGCATCGATCACCCTCGTTGCCGGCTCGGCCGACGATCAGCCATCAGCCGCCGCCCGGCGGCCGCTGCCGCGCCGGACGTTCGCGGCCATCGCGATCCCGAGTGCCGGGGAGGTCGCCCTCGGCTTCGAGTTCGCTCGTCCGATCGACGCTGCGGCGCTCGAGGAGCGTCTCCCGCGCACGCTCGCCCGGCACGCCGCGGTCGCCCTCGCCCTCGTCACGAGCCAGCTCGCCAACGAGCGCGAGCTGGCCGCGCTTCGCTCGCGCGACGTCGAGCGATCGACCTTCATCTCGACCGTCGCTCACGAGCTGCGGACGCCCCTGACCGGCCTGCGCGGATATCTGGAGCTGATCCTCGCGGGCCGGGTCGCCGATCGCGCCATCGAGCGCGAGTTCATGGAGCGGAGCCGGTCGATCGTGGGATCGATGGCGGATCTCGTCGGCGATCTGCTCGAGCTGTCCCGACTCGAGTCGGGGACGGTGAACCTCGAGCTCGGGCCGTTCTCCGTGGCCGAGGCCGGCAGCCAGGTGGCCGCGAGCCTCCTGCCGATCGCGATCGACCGCGGGATCCGGCTCACGACGGCCCTGCCGCCGCGGCTCCGGGCCGCAACCGGCGATCGCCGCCGCGTCGAGCAGATCCTCACGAACCTCGTCGCCAACGCCCTGAAGTTCACGCCGGAGGGCGGCCGGGTCGAGCTGTGCGGCGAGGTGCCCGGGCTCGTGGCTGTCTTCGTCGTCCGCGATGACGGCGAGGGCATTCCGGCCGAGGACCGAAGCCGCATCTTCGAGCGCTTCCATCGGATGGCGGACCACGAGTCGATCGCGGGCACCGGTCTGGGTCTGCCGATCGCCCGCGACCTCGCCCGGAAGATGGGAGGCGACCTCGACGTTGCCTCCGTCCCGGGCGCCGGTTCGGCGTTCGTCCTCGTCTTGCCGGGTCCGGCCGATCCGCATCCCACGGTGATCCAGGCAGCGCTGGCCGAAGCCCTCGAACGCGAGGAGGTCGGGCTGGAGGAGCGGATCGTCCGGCGCGCCCTTGGCGGGCATCCGCTGTCCGAGGTCCTCGACGCACCCGAGGAATCGCCGGCCGCGTTCGAGGACGAGCGCGACGCCGCCCGCCGCTCCACGGCCGCCGTCCGGAGGGCCGTGGGCCGGGACACCGATGACGGCGACACCGCTGACACCGACGGCGACGACGACCTGCCGCCTGATCCCGACGATCCCTCCCCGCTGGACCGCGGTGATCGCCGACCCGGATCCGTCCGGCTGCGGGCGCTCCCGTCGATCGGTCCGGGCCAGCGCACGCCGGCCTAGCCGCGGTTCGACGCCGCCGCAAACCCGATCGCGGCGTCGCGAGAACCACCCGGGCGACTTGTCCACAGGATCGCGGCACGAGCGTGGATTCGTGGATAACCGCATTGACTCGGTCCAGCCGGAGGCCTAACGTCCGGCATCCGCACCGACCGCCTGGTGACCGAGGCCGGCGAGGGGCACGGGGAAACCCGGCCACGAACCGGACCGGCAGCGGAAGACCGGGTTCGAGCGCGGTGTGACGTACGACGACGCCGGGAGCGGACCCCGGACGGCCCGCGCGGGCACGACCGACAGGAGGGGTGCCTGGACCGTCCGCCGGACCCGCTCCCGACGCGCGTCGAACACAACCCGGAACTCCCCGACGACTACCGGCGCGCCCTCGATGCGGGACTTGCGGCGCTCGCGCTGACCGTCGACGATGCCGCGCGGTCCATCATCGACGGCCACGTCCGGCTCCTGCTCGCCTGGAACCGGGTCATCAACCTCACCGCGATCCGCGATCCGGCCGGAATCGCGATCCGCCACGTCGTCGACAGCCTGACCGCTCTACCGTCGCTCCGCGACCGGGGCGTGTCGGCGGTGGTCGATCTCGGCAGCGGCGGCGGCTTTCCGGGCCTCCCGCTCGTGGCAGCACTCCCCGCACGTCAGGCCGTCCTCGTCGAGTCGGTCGGCAAGAAAGCACGGTTCCTCTCGACCGTGGTCGAGGCGACAGGCCTCCGCGGGACCGTCCACGTGGCAGCGGATCGGGCGGAATCGCTCGCCGCGCCGGACCTCCCCGACGGCGCCGCCGTGCTCGCGCGGGGCGTGGCTCCGCTGGGTGAGCTCGTCGAGCTCGCCCTACCGCTGCTGGCCCCGGGGCGTCCGCTGATCGCCTGGAAGTCCGGATCGGCCGTCGACGGTCCGGACGAGGAGCTGAGCGGAGCGCGGCGGGCGATCGCCGCGATCGACCCCGGAGCCGGCTTGGAGATCGAGCCCGCCTGCCCGCAAAACGCCGACGGGTCCACGCCCGAAGGCGAGGCAATCGGCGCGCTGCGCGACCATCGGCTCGTCATCGTCACGAGGAGCAGCGGCCGGGTCGACGGGGCCTGGCCCCGCGATCCGGCACAGCGTCGACGCCGGCCCTGGTAGGGCACACTGGCCCGGTGCGCGTCGCCGTGCTGTCGGACATCCACGCCAACCTGGTGGCCCTCGACGCGGTCCTTGCCGCGATCGGTCCCGTGGACGCGATCTGGCACCTCGGCGACGTCGTCGGCTACGGCCCGGAGCCGGACGCCGTCGTGGAACGGCTCGACCGGGCCGGCGCGGTCGGCGTCGCGGGGAACCATGACCGCGCTGCGGCCGGCGGTCCGGAGATCGACTGGTTCAACCCGGATGCCCGCGCGGCGATGGAATGGACGCGGCGACGGATCGCGCCGAAGACGAAGGCCTGGCTCGCCGCCCAGCCGGAGCGTCGGACCGAGTCGGACCGCCTGCTCGTGCACGGCAGCCCACGCGACCCGATCTGGGAGTACATCACCTCCGCCAACATCGCCAAGGCGAACTTCGAGGCCCTGCCGACCGCGATCGGCCTGTTCGGCCACACGCACCTGCCCGCGGCCTGGCTGGAGCGGGACGGCCACCTCGAGGGCAGCGCGCCCACGGCTTCGTCGAGCGTCAGCCTCGCGAACGGGACCCGGGCGCTGCTCAACCCCGGGAGCGTCGGCCAGCCGCGCGACGGCGATCCGCGGGCGAGCTGGCTGGAGCTCGACGCCGACGCCTGCACCGCGACCTGGCGGCGCGTCGCGTACGACATCCCGGCCGTCCAGCGCGAGATGCGGAGCGCCGGGCTGCCCGCGCGTCTCGTCGAGCGGCTCCGCCATGGCCTCTGACGTGCGGTCCCGCCGGTCGTGATCGGCGGTCGTCGACCACTCCAGGGTCGGAAGCCCGGCGATCGCCGCGTCCGCGTCGAGCGACCCCATGCGGCGATGTTCCGTTGGACCGGCCCCGGCCAGCTCACCGCGAAGGAGGCCGCCTCCGGCCCTACGACCGCCCGCGAACGGATCGTGGCGCGGGTCAAGGCGGTCCTGATCGGCCGGCCGCTCGCGAACGAGGAGGAGATCGGCGAACGCCTCTCGAAGAAGAAGGCGCTCGCGATCTTCAGCTCCGACGCGATCAGCTCATCCGCCTACGCGACGGAGGAGATCCTCCGGGTCCTGATCCTCGGCGGCGTCGCGGCGATGGCGTGGGGCCTGTGGGTGAGCGTCGCGATCGCCGTGCTCCTGATGGCCGTCGCGTTCAGCTACCGCCAGGTCTGCCTCGCCTATCCGACCGGCGGCGGCAGCTACTCGGTCTCGAAGCGGAACTTCGGCCGGCTCGTCTCGCTCGTCGCGGCCTCCGCGCTGATGATCGACTACGTGATGACGGTCGCGGTGTCGACCGCGTCGGCGATCGAGCAGGTGACGTCGGCCGTGCCCGCGCTCGTCGACCAGCGGGTGCTGCTCGGCATCGCCGTGATTGCGCTGATCACGGTCGGCAACCTTCGAGGCCTCCGCGAAGCGGGCAACATCTTCGCGATCCCGACGTACCTCTTCGTCGGCTCGGCGCTGCTGATGATCGCGGTCGGAACGTTCCGGATCGTCATCCTCGGTGAGCACGGCGCGTACAGCGAGAGCGTCCTGGAGCAGCAGGTCGGCGAGAGCTTCCAGAGCCTGACGCTCATCCTGCTCCTCCGGGCATTCGCCGCAGGGGCCGTCGCCCTGACCGGCACCGAGGCGATCGCGACCGGCGTCCCGGCGTTCCAGCCGCCGGAGTCGAAGAACGCGTCCACGACGCTCGCGGTGATGGCCGCGCTGCTCGGGATCCTGTTCATCGGGCTGACGTTCCTCGCGGTCAACTTCGGGATCAGCCACATCGAGCTGCCCGAGCAGCAGACGGTCATCAGCCAGATCGCCCGCCGGATCTACGGCGACGGCTCGATCCCGTTCTTCCTCTTCCAGGCGTTCACCGCGGTCCTGCTCGCCCTCGCGGCGAACACGAGCTTCAACGCATTCCCGCGGCTGCTCGCGATCCTGGCGATCGACGGGCACATGCCGCGCCAGTTCTCGTTCCGCGGCGACCGCCTCGCGTTCAGCTACGGGATCATCGTCCTGGCGACCGTCGCGGCGTTCCTGATCTGGTTCTTCCAGGGCGAGACGCACCTGATCATCCCGCTCTACGCGGTCGGCGTCTTCATCGACTTCACGATCAGCCAGGCGGGCATGATCCGGCACTGGCGGCGCGAGCGACCCGCGGGCTGGCGGCGGCGGCTCGCCATCAACGCGTTCGGCATGACCCTGACCGCGATCGTGGCCGTCGTCGTCACGCTCGCGAAGGCACCGGAGTCGCTGATCGTCATCCTCCTCGTCCCGTGCCTCGTCACATTGATGTGGACGATCCATCGCCAGTACAGCGCCCAGGAGCAGGAGCTGGCCGTCCGCGACGACTACGTGGTGGGGCTGCCGCACCGCGAGCAGCGGGTCGTCGTTCCGGTGAACGGGATCAACCGCGCCGTCGTCCAGGCCATCACGTTCGGCCGAACCCTGGCGAACGACGTCCGCGCGGTGTTCATCACCGAGGACCCGGAGGACGGCGAGCGGATCCGCCGGCGCTGGGAACGGCAGGTTCCGGGCGTGCCACTCGTCATCGTCGAGTCTCCGTACCGGGCGCTCGTCGGGCCGTTGACCGCGTATCTCGACGTGCTCGATCTCGCCTGGCCGCCGGAGAAGGAGGCACCGACGACGATCGTCGTCCTTCCCGAGTACGTCGCGCGTCACTGGTGGGATCGGCTGCTGTATAACCAGTCCGCGAAGCGACTCAAGTCGGCGCTCGTGGGGCGCGAGCACACGGTCATCGCCGACGTGCCCTACCGCCGGGCCACTGACCACGGCCGAACCCAGAACGGAGCTGCATGATCGGAGGTCGCCGGCCGTTGCACGGCCGGAAGCCGGCGGATCGGCGGGTCCGGGTCGAGCGACCGCACTCGCCCTACTTCCGCTACACCGGCCCGAACCAGCTCGTGGCGAAGGCTGCGGCCCACCAGCCGAAGACGGGCTTCGGCCGGACGTTGGCCCGCGCCCGCGGCATCCTCATCGGCCGGCCGCTGGCGACCGAGGAGGAGATCGGCGAACGCCTCTCGAAGAAGAAGGCGCTGCCGATCTTCAGCTCCGACGCGATCAGCTCGTCGGCGTACGCGACCGAGGAGATCCTGCGGGTTCTCGTCCTCGCCGGTGCCGGGATCGCGCTGTCGCTGTCGCTCGAGGTCGCCGCCGCGATCGCCGTGCTGCTCGCGGTCGTCGCCCTGTCGTACCGGCAGGTCTGCCGCGCCTATCCGTCCGGCGGCGGCGCGTATTCGGTGTCGAAGGATAACCTCGGCGCGATCGCGAGCCTCGTCGCCGCCGCGGCCCTGTTCATCGACTACGTGATGACGGTCGCGGTCTCGACGGCGTCGGCGGTCTCGCAGGCCTACTCCGTGGTTCCGTCCCTGTACGACCTCCGCGTCGCGATCGGCGTGGTCGCGATCGTCCTGATCACGACAGCGAACCTCCGGGGTCTCCGCGAGTCGGGGAACATCTTCGCCATCCCGACCTACCTGTTCGTCGGCCTCGCCCTGCTGATGATCGGGATCGGCGTGATGAACGTGGTCACCGGCCAGGCCCACGACATCCGCCAGGCGGACGCCGTCCAGAACGGCTCGGAGGGCCTCGGCCTCTTCCTGTTGCTCAAGGCGTTCGCCAGTGGCTCCGTCGCGCTGACCGGGACCGAGGCGATCGCGAACGGCGTGCCGGCCTTCAAGCCGCCGGAATCGAAGAATGCCGCGGCCACGCTCGTCGCGATGGCGGTGCTCCTCGGCGTCCTCTTCATCGGGATCACGTTCGTCTCGGACGCCTACGGCATCGAACCCACCCGAGACGGCGGGCAGACCGTCGTCGCCCTCGTCGCGGGCACGATCTTCGGCGACGGCTCACCGCTCTTCTACCTGTTCCAGGCGGCCACGGCGTTGATCCTGTTCCTCGCCGCCAACACGAGCTTCAACGCGTTCCCGCGGCTCGCCGCGCTTCTGGCGATCGACGGCTACATGCCCCGCCAGTTCGCCTTCCGCGGCGATCGCCTCGCGTTCAGCTACGGGATCGTCGTCCTCGCCGCGATCGCCGCGGTGCTGATCGTCGTGTTCGGCGGCGACGTCCACGCCCTGATCCCGCTCTACTCGGTCGGCGTGTTCGTGTGCTTCACCCTGTCCCAGATCGGGATGGTCCGGCACTGGTATCGCGAGCGGCGCGTCGACCGATTCTGGTGGGGTCGGGCGGGCATCAACGGCTTCGGCGCGGTCCTGACCGCGGTCGTCCTGGTTGTCGTCGCGTCCGTGAAGTTCGCCGACGGGGCCTACCTCGTCGTGATCCTGATCCCGACACTCGTCGCGGTGATGCTGTTCATCAAGCGCCAGTACGACGCCTCCCGGCGGGAGCTCGCGGTCCGCCCGGACCTCGTCTTCGCGAACCCGAAGCGCGAGGAGCGGGTCGTCGTGCCGATCCCTGGTGTCACCCGAGCGGTGATCCAGGCCGTGAACGTCAGCCGGTCGATCTCGGACGACGTCCGCGCGGTCTTCATCACCGAGGACCCCGACGACGCGCAGGAGATCCGGGAGCGGTGGGAGCGGCAGGTCCCGAAGGTGCCGCTCGTCGTCGTCGAGTCGCCATACCGGGCGCTGACCGGGCCACTCCAGGCGTACCTCGACGTGCTCGACGCGGCCTGGCCGCCGGACAAGCCGTCTCCGATCACGTTCGTCGTCCTGCCTGAATACGTCGCCCGACGGTGGTGGGAGCGGATCCTCTACAACCAGTCCGTGAAGCGGCTGCGGAGCGCCCTCCTCGGCCGGCCGCATACGGTCGTGGTCAACGTTCCGTACCGCCGCGAGGACCCGTCGATGTTCGAGCGGACGCCGGTCGCCGACAGCTCCGGAGACGACCCGCGGGACAGCGACGCCGGACACGGCGCCTCATCCTCGGCCGCACCCCAGCACTGATTTCGCGTGTGCGCGAGGGGCGCGTGCGCGAGGGGCGCGTGCCCCCGGCGCGCGTGCCCCCCGGCGTGCGTGCGGGAGGCGCGCGTGCCCCCGGCGTGCGTGCGCGCGGCG
>JBPYEM010000489.1:0-3611 GCA_051985205.1 Candidatus Limnocylindrales bacterium
TCGGCTGCCGCCCGGTGTGACGCTCCGCGACCTCGGCTCGCACCGGCTGCGCGACCTCGACCGACCCGAGCAGGTGTTCCAGGTCGTCGTCGATGACCTTCGCTCGGACTTTGCTCCGCTCCGGTCCCTGAGCACCCGCCGGACGAACCTCCCCGTTCAGCTGACGTCCTTCGTCGGCCGCGAGCGCGAGCTCGAGGAGGTCTCGACGCTCGTCGAGCGGCACCGGCTCGTGACCCTGATCGGCGTGGGTGGGACGGGCAAGACCCGGTTGATGCTCGAGGCGGCCGGTCGCCTCGTCGATCGGTTCCCGGACGGCGCGTGGCTCGCGGAGCTGGCCCCGCTCGGCGATCCCAGCCAGGTCGCCTCGGAGGTGGCCCGGGCGCTCGGGGCGCCTGAGGTGCCGGGTCAGCCTGCCCTCGATACCGTCCGGGCGTTCCTCGCCGACAAGGAGCTGCTGCTCCTGCTCGACAACGCGGAGCACCTCGTCGACACGGTGGCGGGGATCGCCGATCGACTGCTCTCGGCTGCGCCCCGCCTGCATGTCCTGGCGACGAGCCGCGAGGCGCTCGCGGTGACCGGCGAGGCGGTGCTCCAGCTCCGGTCGCTGTCGTGCCCGGTGCTCGCGCCCGCGCGGATCGGCAGCGACGAGGTCGTCGATCCGGCGACGGTCGATGCCGCCGCCGGCACGGAGGCGGTCCGGCTCTTCCTCGACCGCGCGAGCACCGTCGACCCCGACTTCGCCCTGGCCCAGACGAACGTCACCGCCGTGTCCGAGATCTGCCGGCGGCTGGACGGGATCCCGCTCGCGATCGAGCTGGCTGCTGCCCGGGTCTCGGTCATGTCGCCGGACGAGATCGCGCGCCGTCTCGGCGACCGCTTCCGGCTGCTCGCCGGTGGGCGGCGGGCCGCCGTTCCGCGCCAGCAGACGCTGCACGCGCTGATCGACTGGAGCTGGGACCTCCTCACGGAGGACGACCGCATCCTGCTCCGCCGGCTGTCGATCTTCGCCGGCGGCTGGACGATCGGCCGGGCGGCCCGGATCGTCGGCGACGGCCCCGAGCCGCTCGACGAGGTGGAGCTGCTGGATCGGCTGACGCGGCTCGTCGACCGCAGCCTCGTGATCGTGGACCGCGGCGCCTCGACCCGCTTCCGCATGCTCGAGACCATTCGCCAGTACGCCCGGGAGAAGCTGATGGCCGCCGGCGAGGTCCACGCGCTCGCCGACCGCCATTTCGCCGCCTTCGCCGCTCTCGCGGCGGCCGCCGAACCCGAGCTCCGCGGGCCGGCCATGGTCGACTGGCTCGACCGGCTGGATGCGGACGTCGAGAACCTCGACGCGGCGCTCGAATGGGGGCTCGAGGCCACGCCGTGGGAGGCGGTCCGGATGGCGTCCGATCTGCTCGCGTACTGGGCGGTTCGCGTCGCGAGCGCGGACAGTGACGCCCGCCTCGTGGCCGCGATCGAGGTCGCCCGCGCACGGACCGTCGGCAAACCCGACGCCGATCCCGCCGATCAGGCCCTTGCCGGCCGGCTCCTCGGCGAGGCGGCCCGGATCTGGGCGATGGGCGGGCGCGCCCAGCCGGCGCTCGGTTGGGCGCAGGACGCGACGGTCCTCGCCGAGGCGAGCGGTGACGGCCAGGCTCGCCTGCAGGCGGCGGGTGGGCTCGTGGTGTCGGCCGTGTTCACCGGCGGCCGGCCGGACCTCCGCGACCTCTTCGCCCACGGCATCGAGCTCGCCGCCGCCCACGGCACGAACTGGATGCTGGCGATGGCGGCCGGATTCGCCGGTGCTGCGCTCGTCGGCGAGGACCCGGAAGCGGCGACGGCGCTGCTCCGGCGCGGCCAGGAGGCGGCGACGGCATCGGGGAACCCGTTCGTGCTGGGCGCGGTCGCGATGGCATCGGGACGGCTGCTCGGGCGGGAGGGGCAGACCGATGCGGCGGCGGCGTCGTTCGCGGCGGCGTCGGCCCGGTTCGCCGAGGTCGGCGACGAGCGGCTCGGACTCGCGGCGCGCAGCGATCTCGGCCATGCGCTGCGGCGGGGCGGGCGGTACGGGGAGGCGATGGCGATCTATCGGTCGACGATCGGCGGCTGGGTCCACCTCGGCCACCGGGGAGCGGTCGCGAACCAGCTCGAGAACGTCGGGTTCGTCGCGCTCGCGACCGGTCGCCCCGACCGCGCCGCCCGGCTCCTCGGGGCGGCGTCCGTGATCCGCGAGGCCGCCGATACGCCGATGGCGATGGAGGAGGGCGACGAGTACGAGGAGCTCCTGGCTCGGCTCCGGGCGACCCTCGAGCCATCGGCGCTCACCGCCGAATGGGAGGCCGGTCGGTCGATGACGATGACCGAGGCGGTCGCGCTCGCCCGGGAGGCCGACTAGGCCGTTTCGTCCTCGACGCGGATGGCGCCCCCTCGCCGAAGCGCCGTCTCGATCGCCCAGATCGCGAGCGGACGGAGGTAGATCGAGGCGCGGAAGTTGCCGTCGGCGTCATAGGCCTCCGGGGTCCGGAACGCCAGCCCACCTTCGTAGGTCGTCTGGACGACACCGCGCGCCGTCTCCCACCCTTCGTCAACGAGTCCGCGACCGATCATGAAGGCGGCAAGCGCGTAGCTCGTCCCGACCCAGACCTCGGCCGACTGCTCGCTCGAGGTGTCGACACTGCCGTCGGGTCGCGTGCCGTTGACCGCGCCCATCCGGCCGCCCCGGAAGCCACACACATTCCGCCGGTGGATCGTTCGCAACGCTGACTCGGCGCGGCCGGGCGGCAGGAGATCGCCGAGACCCGTCGCGTCGGCATACCACTGGCCCGCGAGCTGATCGGCCATCACGCTCTCCGAGCTTGGTCCACCGCCGTCGTCGTACGCGTAATGGTCGCGGCGCCACAGTCGCCGGTCGTACGAGACCTTGGCCGCCTCGAGGCGACGACCCCAGTGCTCCGCGGCGGCGACCGTTCCGAGGCGCCGGGCCATCGCTTCGGCCGCCGCGAGCGCTGCCAGCCACAGCGATCCGCCGTACGCGGAGGGGCCGCGCATCGGCCACGTGTCGTACGTCTGGTCCGGTCCGTCGTGCTCCGGGAGCCCGTCGGCATCGCGGTCCGCGGCGGCGAGCCGCGACAGCACCGCCTCGACGATCGGGTACGTCTCGCGGACCAGCTCGTCGCCGCGCATCGGGTCCCCATCGAGCGAATCCGTCGCGACCACGTCCCGCCAGGTCTGCAGGACGAGCTTCGGCCCCAGGTCCTTCCAGTCGTTCGCGTCCTGGAAGCGATACCAGTTCGGCCGGACGAACGGATCGTCCGCCGGGCCACCGAGGTCGTGTGGCACGGTGCCGCCACGCTTCCGGGCTGCTCGCGCGCCCGTCGCCTGGATCGTGACGACCTCCGCGTCGTCGATCGGGACGGCGGCGAGAAGGTCGCGAATGCCACGCAGCTCCAGCTCCGGGAACAGCTCGAGGAGTGCGAACGACGCGTAGAAGTCGACGTCGACGGTGTCGTAGAACGGGTAGTCGATGCACTCCAGGAGACCGAACCGGCCGGCGTCGCCTGGCACGGGCTCCGGGCCGCCGACCTCGCCCGCCTCCCAGAACGATCCGCCATCGACGAGGAAGTAGA
>JBPYEM010000490.1:0-4723 GCA_051985205.1 Candidatus Limnocylindrales bacterium
CGAGGCCCAGGTGATCGCCGGTGACGTTCGTCACGACGGCGACGTCGTTGCGGTCGTAGCCGAGGCCCTCCCGAAGGATCCCGCCCCGAGCGACCTCGAACACCGCCGTGTCCACCGTGGGGTTCTGAAGGACCATCTGGGCCGACTTCGGGCCGGACATGTCGCCCTTCTTGATCAGCCGACCGTCGATGACGATGCCGTCGGTCGAGGTCATGCCGACCCGCCGGCCCTTGAGCTTCAGGATGTGGGCGATCATCCGGACGGTCGTCGTCTTCCCGTTCGTCCCGGTCACGGAGATGATCGGGATCCGCGATGGGCTACCTGGCGGGAAGAGGTTGTCGATCACCGGCCGGGCGACGTACTGCGGCTCGCCCTCGGTGGGGTGCGTGTGCATCCGGAAGCCGGGCGCCGCGTTGACCTCGACGATCGCGCCGCCGGTCTCGCGAACCGGCGTGGCGATGTCGGGGCAGATGAAGTCGATCCCGGCGATGTCCAGCCCGACGATCTGGGCTGCGGTCTCCGCGATCTCGACGTTGTCCGGATGGGCCTCGATCGTCCGGTCGATCGACGTGCCACCGGTCGACATGTTGCCCGTGAGGGCGAGCTTCACGAACGTGCCGGTCGGCGGCGTCGCGTCGAGCTCCCAGCCCTGGTCGCGAACCAGCTGCTCCGCGGCCTCGTCGACCTTGATCCGGGTCAGGACCTTCTCGTGGCCGATGCCGCGGCGCGGGTCGGCATTCGCGACGTCGACGAGCTGGCGGATCGTGCGCTCACCGTCGCCGACGACGCTCGCGGGGACGCGCTGGGCGATCGCGGCGACCTTGCCGCCGATCACGAGGCACCGGTAATCGTTGCCGGCGACGTAGCTCTCGACCACGAGGTCGCCACTCCGCGACTCGCGTCGGGCGCCGTGGAACGCCGCCCGGACGGCCTCCTCGGATCGGAGGTCGAGATGGACGCCGCGGCCGTGGTTGCCATCCAGCGGCTTGACGACGCAGGGGAAGCCGATCCGGAGCGCAGCCGCGACGGTCGCATCCTCGCTGTCGACGACGGCGCTCTTCGGCACCGGCAGCCCCGCCGAATCGAGGAGCCGGTTCGTCAGGCTCTTGTCGCTCGCGATGTCGACGGCGATCCCGGACGTCTTCGAGGTCATCGTCGCCCGGATCCGCTGCTGGTGGACGCCCTGGCCGAGCTGCACGAGCGAGTGGCGGTCGAGACGGATGTAGGGGATGTCGCGCGACGCGGCCTCGTCGAGGATCGCCTGGGTGCTGGGACCGAAGGCCGCCCGCTCCGCAAGCCGGATGAGCCGCTCCAGCTCGGCCATGAAGTCGACCGCGACCCGGTCGTCGTTCGGCGCGACGAGGTGGTTGACGAGGGCGACGGCGATCTTGCCGGCCTCGATCCCGACCGTCTCCTCGCGGAACTCGTAGATGACGTTGTAGCGGCCGGGCTCCCCCGTGCCGCGGGTCTTGCCGTGACGGACGTCGGTCCCGGCGAGGTTCTGGAGCTCCAGGGCGATGTGCTCGGCGATGTGGCCTGCCCACGTCCCCTCCCGGAGCCGGCTGATGAAGCCGCCGCGGCGGCCGAGCGAGCAGGCGTGATCCTCGAGGCTCGGGAGCAGCTCGATCAGGGCCTGGGTGAAGCCCGGGATCCGGTTGCTGGGAAACTCCTCGAGAACGCCGAGATCCACGACCATCCGGACGACAGGCTCACGCGCCCAGTAGTTGGGACCGCGGAGGATGCGGGTCTCGAGGATGCGGAGGCTGGGCTCCGGGCGGTGGCCGTCGGCCGGTCCGTCCGCCGCGCGGCGGCGCGGCTTCGTCGGAGCCGCCTGCGCCCCGTCGGTCGACGACGCGACGCCGGAGGCGTCACCTGACGTCTTCTTGCTCGCGCGTGGCTTCGGTGCCGCTTGCGCCACGGGGCCCTCCTCAGCTCGCACGATTCAGCCGGAGGCCGAGTGTACTCGTGCGTCGGCAGCGGAGCCGGACGCCAGGCCGATGCGGGCGCCGGCTAGCTCGAGGCGGCCTCGCCGCCGGGGATGGCGTGGAGGGTCGGCGTCGCCAGGCGACGCCGGTGACGGAGATCGAACCGATAGCCGGACGGGAGCGAGTGGAGGACGACGTTCGAGATCATCAGCGGCTTGTGACCGCGGACCTCCCAGGCGTCGGTCTCGGACTCGGCGCCGTCGACGACCGTGATGGAGCCGCGGCCGATGACCTCCATGACCCCATCCGGGCTCACGACACCAGCCGTGTCCTCGTCCACACCGAGCCCGAGCAGTGACGGGTTCGCCGCGATCAGGCTGAGCAACCGGCCCAGCCGGTTCCGCTGCTGGAAGTGCTGATCGACGATGACCCCGGGCAGCATCCCGAGCCCGGCTGCGATCTGGGCCATCCGGTGCTTCGGCGTCGCACCCGAGGCGCCGAACGCGATCATGTGGCTGCTCATCGCCGACGCTCCCGCCGACGTTCCGGCCATCACCGCGCCGTGCCGGAACCGCTCGAGCATCGCATCCGCCAGCCGCGTCCCGCCGACGATCGAGGCGAGCTTCAGCTGGTTGCCACCGGTCAGGAAGACCCCGGTCGCGTCGCGCAGGGCGAGGGCGGCCGCCTCGTCGTTCGCCTGGGGCCGGGTCGCGGCATGGATCGGCCGAACCGTCGTGACCCCGAGGTCCGTGAAGATCTGGCGATAACGCTCGCCTGCCTCGGTCCCGAGGCTCGACGCCGTGGAGATCACCACGATCGTGGCGTCGCGACCACCGGCCAGGGTCACGAACCGGTTGAGGATCACCCGGTCACGGACCTTGTCCTCGGCGCCGCCGATGATGATCACGGTCCCGTCGGTCATGGTCGCGGCCGAGTATTGCATGGCGAACGATGTGCCCGAACCGGCGTGGCACCGGGCGGGCGTCACGGCAGTGCGGAGGTCGCGTGCCAGAATGCGCGCCGATGACGACGATGGCCGGGCCGACGGTCGGGCCGGCGGCGCGTGACCGACGCCGGTGGGCGGTGATCCGCCGCGCCCTGCGTCACGAGGTCAGCCGGCTGCGGGACCGACGGCGGATCGCGGCGATGACGCTGCTGATCATCACCTTCGGCTGCATCGCGGCCGGGATCGTCGCTCGCGGCGAGCCCGCCGGCGCCGACGCCCGGGCGTACTGGGCGGCCGTCCGGATCTGGCTGGGTGGTGGCGACCCATACCGGACGAACGGGCCGTTCCTGCCATACGTCTATGCGCCCTGGATGCTGCCGGCCTTCGCGCCGTGGGCGCTGCTGCCGTGGGACGTCGCGTGGTACGTCTGGCGCGGCGGGACGATCCTCGCGTTGCTCTGGACGATCCACTGGGCGTATCGGCAGCGGCCGCTGGAGACGGCCGTCCTCGTCGCGCTCCTCGGCTTCCCGTTCGGCGCGAACCTCGACACCGGCAACATCAACCTGCTGCTGACGCTCCTCCTGTGGGCCGCGTGCTTCAGCCGGCCCATCCTCGCCGGCCTGATCTGGGCCGTCGCGACCTGGATGAAGTGGGTGCCGGTGGCGTTCCTTCTCGTCCTCCGACCTCGGGCGCGGCTCTGGGGCCTTGTGTTCCTCGGCCTGTCCGTGCTGCGGAGCCTCGCGACGCTGCCCCAGACGATCGCCCAGCTGGAGGCCCTCGTCGGCTTCGGCCGCCGGCCGATCCGGCTCGACTACATCGTCTTCCTCTGGGCCCTCGTGCCGGTGCTGTGGCGCCGGCCGGACCCATTCGCCTGGCTTCGCCGGAGCTGGTGGCGAGCGCGGTTCACCGGGCTCCGCGGCGAGCGCCGATCGCGGACACGGCGCGCCCGTGGCTGGGTCGGGCTGCAGTACGGATCGCCCCTGGACCGGCGCGGCCTCCTGCCGCCGCCCGAGCGACCGCTCGAGCCAGTCGACCCGGCCATGCCCGGAGCGGGCCCGCCGCATGCCGGCGGCACGGCCGCCAATCCGGAGGACATCGGGCACGGAACGCCGGCAAGGATCCCGCCCCAGCCGGCGGAGGCCCCGTCGCGGAAGAGCTGACTCCGGGACGGATCAGGCGTCCGCAACCGCAGCGACGACGGGCGGCTGGCGCCGAGGCTCCCGAACCGGCATCAACGCCAGTGCACCCACGATGAAGTAGCCGACACCGAGGAACAGCTCGACCCGCTCGCCCACGCCAACGCCGGCCGACTTGTTGAGGGCATCAATGACGGGCCCGCCGATGGCGACGGCGATCGTCGTCGCGGACGCGGTCACGACATTCGACAGCCCCATGTACCGGCCCGACGAGGCGCGCGGGATGATGTCGGTCATCAGGGCCCAGTCGACGGCGAGGAACGTTCCCTGAGAGGCGCCGAACAGCGCAGCGCCGATCGTGGCGAACGTGAGACTCGGCGCAATCGCGATCAGGCCGACGCCCGCGACGCCGAGACCGGTGCAGACGAAGATCACCGGCTTCCGGCCGAAGTGGTCCGAAAGTCGTGAGGCGGGCACGATCGCGAGGAGGCTGACGAGGGTCGCCGCGACGAGCATGTTGATGAAGGCTGCGCCGGTTCCCGCCTGATCCAGCCCGTGGACGTCGGCCAGGTACAGCTTCACGAAGTTCAGCACGGCGGCGCCGCCCATCAGGATGAACAGCCGCGAGGCCAGCAACCAGAGATAGCTCGTCTCGCGCAGGATGTCGGTGCCCCACGTCTCGGCGGCGATCGACGCCCAGGAGCGCCCGTCGCGCG
>JBPYEM010000491.1:0-4851 GCA_051985205.1 Candidatus Limnocylindrales bacterium
GGGCAAGGGCAAGGGCAAGGGCAAGGGCAAGGGCAAGGGCAAGGGCAAGGCCAAGGGCAAGGGCAAGGCCAAGGGCAAGGCCAAGGGCAAGGCCAAGGGCAAGGCCAAGGGCAGGGCCAAGGCCAAGGGCAAGGGCAAGGTCAGGGCCAGCCGGCGCAGGGCCAGGCGGGCCAGATCGGCGGTGGCGGCTCGAGCGCCCGCTCGCTCGGGCAGGCCGCCGGCGGGAATCGCGTCCCCGGAGCTCCGACCGGAGCGAACCGGGCCGCAACGCTCGGCGACGCCCTGTCGAGCGTGTTCGCCGACTTCCAGCGCCTCGGCAAGCCGGGCGATCCGTCCTATGTCGCCGGGACCGGCGGCGACGGCCAGACCCAGCAGGGGAACCAGACCGGCCAGGGCCAGAACAATGGCGCCCTCACGCCGTACCAGCAGGTGTTCGCCGACTTCTACCGCTACGCGTTGACGAGCCTTGATCGCAACTACGTCCCGCTGTCGGTCAAGGACTACGTCCGCGACTACTTCAGCTCGCTCGACCCGACCGGCTCGTCGACGCCGTGATCGGTCCGTCGATCGTCGACCGCTGCCGACCCCGGAGGAACCGATGACCGCGACTCCCACGCCGTCGACCGAGCACGAATCCGGGCGGATCGATCCCGACGCGTTCGCCACACGCGCTCGCGAGATCGAGACCGAGGTCGGGCGGGTCATCGTCGGTCAACGCGAGCTGGTCCGGCAGACGTTGACCGGCCTGCTCGCCAACAGCCATGTCCTGCTCGAGGGCGTTCCCGGGCTCGGCAAGACGATGCTCGTTCGCACGATCGCCGATGTCATCGATTGTTCCTTCAACCGGATCCAGTTCACGCCGGACCTGATGCCGGCCGACATCACCGGTACGAACATCCTCGTCGAGGAGGGTGGCAGCCGGGTCTTCCGCTTCCAGCCCGGACCGATCTTCGCCAACCTGGTGCTCGCCGACGAGATCAACCGGGCGACACCGAAGACGCAGTCGAGCCTCCTCGAGGCGATGCAGGAGCACCAGGTCACGGTGGCGCGGCAGCGGTTCCCCCTCGAGCCGCCGTTCTTCGTCCTGGCCACGCAGAACCCGCTCGAGATGGAGGGAACGTATCCCCTCCCCGAGGCCCAGCTCGACCGCTTCCTGTTCAAGGTCATGGTCCCGTTCCCGAGCGAGGAGGACCTCGTGGCGATCATGGATCGGACGACCGGGGCCGAAACGCCGTCCGTGGCCAAGGTCGCGACCGCCGCGGAGATCGTCGAGATGCAGCGGCTGGCGCGGGGCGTCCCGATCGCGCCGCACGTGACCGCCTATGCCGTCAGCATCCTCGCGGCCACCCATCCGGACCAGCCACGAGCCCCGGAGCTCGTCCGGGAGTACGTCCGCTACGGCGCCTCTCCGCGGGGCGCCCAGGCACTCGTCACCGCGGGCAAGATCTTCGCCCTGCTCGACGGGCGCTTCAACGTGTCGATCGACGACATCCGGGCCGCGGCGCTGCCCTCGCTGCGGCATCGGATCATCCTGAACTTCGAAGGCGAGGCGGAGGGGATCACGACCGAGGCGGCGGTCCGATCGATCCTCGACTCGGTCACCCCGCCGGCCGTCGAGTAGCCGCCCGAGGCGGCGGGGCGATCCCATGACGACGGTCGACGATGGCCGCTCCTCCGACCCGCCCCGAAGTCGCGAGGGCCGGCCGGCCCTCCTGCCCGGCGACGTCGACCCGACCGTCTTCGACGAGACGTTCCTGCGGCAGCTGGAGCGACTCCTCCTGCTGATGCGCTCGCCGGTTCGTGGCGGGCTCAAGGGTGGACGCCGGAGCGTCAAGCGCGGTCAGTCCGTCGAGTTCGCGGACTTCCGCGACTACACCCTCGGCGACGACCTCCGGCAGCTGGACTGGAACGTCCTGGCCCGCCTCGAGAAGCTCTTCGTCAAGCTCTTCATCGAGGAGGAGGACGTCACGATCACGATCCTCCTCGACGCGTCGGCATCGATGGCGAGCGGCCGGCCTGACAAGCTCCAGTTCGCGAAGCGGGCCGCCGCGGCGCTCGGCTACATCGGCCTCGCGTCGGAAGACCGCGTCGCGGTGAGCGTCCTCGGTGGGCGGTCGGCCCGGCGGAGGACGGCGATGCGGGGATCGGGCCGGGTCCTCCGGCTGCTGGGCGACCTCTCGTCGATCGCCGCAGCCGACGGTCCGACGGACCTCGTCGCCGCCGCCCGCCACGCTGCGGCGCAGCTCAGCGGCCGGGGCGTCGTGATCCTGATCAGTGACCTCCTCGATCCGGGAGCGGACCGCGTCATCCGGGAGCTCGCATCCACGCGCTCGGAGCTGATCGTCCTCCACGTCCTCTCGCCCCAGGAGCTCGACCCGGCGATCGAGGGCGATCTGCGACTCGTCGACGTGGAGACCGGCGAGGGCGTCGACGTGACGGCCGACCTCGCGACGCTCGACGCCTATCGCGACCGGCTCGCAACCTGGAAGGACGCCTTCGCCCAGCTGGCGGCGCGCCGGGCGGCGACCTACGTCGACCTCTCGACGGAGACGCCGCTGAACGACCTGATCTTCGCCGAGCTCCGGCGGCGCCGAGTGGTCGCCTGAGGCCGCCAAGGGATGCCCTTCACCACCCCGCTCGCGCTGCTCGGGCTCGCCTTCGTGCCGGCCGTCATCGCGATGTACCTGCTGCGCCTCCGCCGGACGGAGACGGTGGTGCCGTCGACGCTCCTCTGGCAGCGCCTCGCCACCGACACGGAGGCGAATGCACCATGGCAGCGGCTCCGCCGGAGCGTCCTGCTGCTCCTCCAGCTGCTCCTGGTCGTCGGGCTTGCACTCCTGGCCGCCCGGCCGTTCCTCGAGCGTCCGGCGGGTCTGGCCCGGGACCTGATCGTCATCGTGGACACCTCCGCGAGCATGTCCGCGACGGACGTCTCGCCGGATCGCCTCACCGCGGCGAAGTCGGCGGCGAAGGACGCGCTCCGCGACCTCCCGTCCGGCGGCCGCGTCAGCGTCATCGAGGCCGGCCGGACGGCCCGCGTCCTCGTCACCGGGACCAGCGACGTGGGGCGGGTCAGGAGCGCGATCGACGCGATCCAGCCCAGCGTCAGCAGGGGCGATCTCGGCGATGCGCTCGCGCTCGCGCAGCAGCTCGCCGTGCAGTCCGGCGATGCGGAAGTGCTCGTGGCGACCGATGCGGCGCTGGCGGTGAAACCGACGACGACGGTCGCGGCGCCGATCCGCGTCCTCCGCGTCGGCGATCCGAAGGGCAGCCGCAACCAGGCGATCGTCGCCCTCGCGGTTCGGACCGCACCATCCGCCGTGACCCGGTCCCTCTTCGTCAGCGTGGCGAACTTCGACCTCGAGTACGCGACCCGGCGGCTCGAGGTCTGGGGCGACGGCCGCCTCCTCGAGACGCGGACGCTGCCGATCGATGCCCAGCAGAAGGCCGACGTGATCGTGGACGACATCCCGAACGACGTCGCGGTGATCGAGGTCAGGCTCGTCGCCGGCGAGGGCGACGACCCGGACGAACGACCGGACTTGCTCGCCGCCGACGACCGAGCGTGGGCGGTCGTCCCACCCGAACGGCCGCGGAACATCCTCGTGGTTGGTCGCGGCGACCCGTACCTCGAGACGGCGCTGTCGTACCTCCCGAACAGCCGGCTCTTCGGGCTGACGCCGGAGGAGTATCCGGCCGGCGCCGTCCGGACCGACGGGACGAGCTGGGACCTCATCATCTTCGACGCGAACCTGCCCGCGACGCTGCCGTCGACGCCGATCCTCGCGATCGCCCCGCCCACCTCGAGCGCCCTCGGCGAGGTGACCGGCGACCTCAAGGATCCGGGCATCGGCTCACTCGGAACGGATGAGCCCATCCTCCAGTACGTCGACCTGACCACGACGCACATCGCGGGGGCCAAGCAGCTCGTGCTGCCCGCCTGGGCCCGGGACGTGATCCCCGGACCGAAGGGCGCTCCCCTCCTCTATGCCGGCATCCGGGCCGGTCTCCCGAGCGCCGTGCTCGCGTTCGAGCCGCGCCAGTCCGACCTGCCCCTCCAGGTCGCCTTCCCGATCCTCGTCGCGAACTTGACCGGCGAGCTGCTCGGCGGCTCGGCGGCGCCGGCCGCGGCGATCAAGCCCGGTGACCCGGTCGTCCTCCCCATTCCAGCCGGTGCCGGGGGGCTGCATGTCGTCGCACCCGACGGCCGCGCCACGGATCTCACGCCCGGCGCCGGTGGCACGACCGTGACCTTCACCGCGACCGATGACCTGGGCGTCTACACGGCAACGCCGATTGCCGCGCCGGCGGCTTCGGGCGGCAGCTCGGGCAGCCCCCAGGCAACCACGGCCGCGTCGGCCGACGCGAGTGGCGTTCTCGGCGTCGCTGGGACCGCCACCGCTGGCAACGCGCCGCTCCGGTTCGCCGTGGACCTCTTCGACCTCGACGAATCCGCGATCGCGCCTGGCGATCCCCGGACGCTCGAGCAGCTCGGCGCCGCGTCACCGTCGGGGGGCGCGTCCAGCGCGACGGGCCGCGGAGGGGCGCCCGTCGAGCGGCTAGCCGCGCACGATGAGATCTGGATCCCGATCGTCTTCCTGATCATCGTCCTGCTCACCGTGGAGTGGGTGCTGTTCCATCGCGACACCGTCCTCCGCGGCTGGCGGGCCGTCCGCGCGAGGCCCGGCACCTCCCGCGAGGCTCGTTGATGGGGGTCGAGCTCGACGCGCCCGTCGCCCTCCTGCTGCTCATTCCCGCGCTCGGGCTGACGGTGGGCCTCCATCTGGCGAGCCGCCGTCGCACGAGCGTCGGTCGGCGACGGCTCGCGGTGCAGGTCCGGAGCCTGCTCCT
>JBPYEM010000492.1:0-10883 GCA_051985205.1 Candidatus Limnocylindrales bacterium
GGAGATCGAGCCCGCGATCGTCGTCCCTGCCCCGGCGCTCGGGACCGGCGGCAACGTCGACACGACGCCACGCGTCGTGCTGTGCGATCAGCTCTTCCACGAGACGATCGGGGCGGACTGCGGCGGCCCGGCGGAGGACGCGTGGCTTGGCGGCGTGATCGGCCAACCGGTTCCGCCGTCGTTTCTCGTGGATCGCTTCGAAGCGGCGCCAGGCCGCTGGATCTCGATCTACCGACCGACTGCCGCCACCCGCTGACCCTGCTGGCCTGACGCCCGGGAGCGACGAGCGGAGCGGTCAGGGACACCCCGGCCGTCCAGCGGCGCCGAACACGCGAACGCCGGCGCCCCAGACGCCGGCGTTCGCTGTCCCCGAGACCCGGACGTGGAGGGCATCCGGGTCGTGCCCTGGTGAAAGCTGTGGTGTGGCCCGACGTCGTCGGGTCAGGTCGCCTCCCGGCGGCCTACGGTCGCCCCGGCCGGCCGAGCGGGCGACCCACTGGCCGGCTGACCCCCATCCGGTTCGTCGGCACGGGGCCGACGCCTGCCACGACCGGGCCGTTGCCCATCCCCGAAGACCGCGCCAGGCGGTCCGGCGGTCGGTTGGACGGCGGCTCGCTCGGCTGGAAGGCGCGGCCGAAGCGGCGCATCCGGACGGCGAGGTAGTACTCCATGATCTGGCGGACCTGCGGCTCCGACAGGAGCTCGTCCGCCCGCAGCGCGTACTCCACGCGAGCGGTCGGGTTCGTCGCGCCGGAGGCCACGAGCCCCAGGTACTGGGGCGTGTCGGCGTCGTCACGGAGCTCCCGGAGCCCGCGGGCGAGCTTGGTCGCCGTGCCGAGCGACGGCATCCGATCACCGCGGATCAGCCGGGAGATCGTCGAATGATCGACTCCGGACTGCTGAGCGAGCTGTCGCTGCGACATCTTCTTGGCTTTGAGCTGGGCTCGCAGCCATTCGTTGAACGCGCGACCGTTCTGGGTGGTCATGACGTCGTTGGGCGCTCCGTGACTCGAGGCGGCGGCTGGTGACGCGACGCCCACATGATCACGAACGCTCGGGAAGGGTCAGTATCACCCGTTGGTACCAGTCGGGTCAGCGAGCGCAGCGGCTCCGCGCGCGAGGTCCGGTGCGGTGCCGTGATGTCAGCGGCGGAGCGGAGATGGGACCGGCGTCCCCCATCCGGAAACGGTCGACCGGGCGAGGCGCAACGGCGGCTCGAGGGGCGGCGCCTTGGGCCTGGCGTGCTCGCGAACCCGGTCGCCATGTTCCTACCATCCGGGCGATGCGCGCCGATGGAACTGTACGGCCCGCAGCAAGGCGTTGCGTTTCAGTTGCCGCTCCATCAACGCCAGATGGAACGTTGGGGGCGTATGGCGCCCGCCGCCCTATGCGATGAGGCCGCTCGAGCTCGCGTGGGCCGTCTCGTCCACGCCCATCCCCCGCCGCTTCGGAGACAGCCAGTAGGCGAACGAGCCGAGGATGATGATCGAAAGGACGCTGATCGCGCGATCGACGAGCGTGATCGCGAGCGCCTCCGTCTGGCCCACCCCGTAGACGATCGTCAGGACACCGACGACGCCCGCCTCGACGATGCCGATCCCGGCCGGCGTCAGCGGCACCGCGGTCAACAGCGACCCCGTGAGCGCGACGAAGAACGCGCCGCTGATTCCGAGATGCACGTCCGGGAAGCCGAGGGCCTCGACGACGAGGAACAGGCGCATCGCCTCCGTCGCCCAGATCAGCACGGTGACGACGATCAGGCGAGGCAGCGCCCGCAGACCGATCGCCGAGAAGACGCCCTCCTCGAAGCGGTCGTAGAACTCGAGCACACGATGGGGCAGCGGCAGGGCCACGATCACCCGGCGACCGAAGTTCCGCATCGTGAGCAGGCCCCCGGCGAGCACGACGACGAGGACGACGCCGATCGCGAAGACGATCTGGACCTGATCCGGCAGGCCGCCGCGGAAGGACCAGTAGCCGGACCCGAGGCCGAGGACGACGATCGCGAACAGGTCGAGGATCCGCTCGATGAAGACCGTCCCGAACGTCCTCGACAGCGACACGGTGCTGTTGATCTTCAGCAGCCACGCCCGGTACAGGTCGCCAAGCTTGGCCGGCACGAGGCAGTTCACGAGCCAGCTGATGAAGATGATCTCGGTCGCGTCGCGGATCCCCAGCCGGAAGCCGGTTCCACGGATGAGGATCGCCCAGCGCAGACCGCGCAGCGGGAACCCGGCGTAGAAGATCGCGAACGCGGCCAGGAGCAGCAGCGGGTTCGCGCCAAGGACCAGACCCGGCAACCGGTCCAGGTGGAACCCCGGCAGCGCCGAGGCGAAGAGCACGAGCAGGATCAACGGCAGGACGAGCGACACGATCGTCCGGCGCTGCCGGAGCCGGCGACCCAGCGACAGCTGGTCACCCGAGAGGTCCGCTCGTCGCTCCTCGCCGAATCGCCGCTCGTCGCCGCTCCGACGCTCTGCCGCGAGGGCATCCGCCTCGCCGCGGTCCGACCCGACGAGGTCCGCCCTGCCGGCGTCCGTTCCGACGGCGTCCGTTCCGACGACGTCCGCCCGCCGATCCCGGCCGGAGCGCCGCTCGTCGCCCGTTCGCCGGTCGCGGCCGCCCGGAGCGCCGGCCGTGCCCCGGAAGATCCCCGTCATCGGCTCATCGCCGTCCTCACGACCCGGCCGCGATCCGCGGAGCGTCGCCGCTCCGGATGCGGCCGTTTCCGCGCGCCCGCTGGACGATCTTCGCGATCGGGGTGACGAACCGGAGGTACATCGACGTCGTTCCCGGCACGACCTCCGCGGTCGGAAGCGCCGCACGAAGCCCGTCCGCGGTCGACGCGTCGCCGTCGAGCACCGTGTACGCCACGCCGACTTCGAACGGGCTGTGAGAGTCGGAGACCCCGATGCCCGGCAGCCCTCGCGCGATCGAGAGCTCCGTCGCCCGGGCGTTGGCGCGGCCGCCCAGCGCCCGGGCGTTGTGCGACTCGATCCAGTCGACCTGGTCCAGCAGATGCTCGAGGGCGCCGTCCCGCAGCAGCGAGCCGCGCAGCCGATCGAACGGATGCGGGATCCCGACGAGGCCGCCCTGGTCGCGGACCGCGGCGATCGCGTCCGTCGGCGACAGCCCGGGCGGGATCGGCCGGTCCAGGAAGAGCGCGATCATGTCGCCCGCCGTCGTCTTCAGCTCCTCGCCGACGATCACGGTGAGGTCCGGAGCCAGCGTCTCCGCCAGCCGCCGGGCCTTGATCGCCCCGTCGATCCGGTCGTGATCCGTGATCGCGAGATGCGTGAGGCCTCGCCGCGCGGCCGTCCGAACCAGCGCCGACGCCGAGGCCAGCGAGTCGAACGAGGCGCTGGAATGGGTGTGCAGATCCGCGAAGGACCGCGTGACGCCATCCGACGTCCGCGGCGCCACCTGGGCGAGCGATCCGTCTGAGGATTCGGCGAAGGCGCGACCCACGACTCTAGATTTGGGACACCAGCGACTTCTTGAAGAAGTCGAAGTGCTCGAGCGCGAGCCCCGTCCCGAGCGCGACGCAGTTCAGCGAGTTCTCGGCGACGTGGCACGGGACGCCGGTGACCTGGGTGAGGAGCTTGTCGATGTTCCGGAGGAGGGAGCCGCCACCGGACATCACCATCCCCTTGTCGATGATGTCCGAGCTCAGCTCCGGCGGCGTCTGCTCGAGGACCGTGCGGACGGCAGCAACCAGCTGCTGCAGCGGCGCCTCGATCGCCTCCATGACCTCGGAGCTCGTGATCGGGATCGTCCGCGGCAGCCCGGCGATCAGATCCCGGCCGCGCACCTCCATCTGGAGCTCGCGCTCCAGGGGAAGGGCGGTCCCGATCTGGATCTTCACCTCTTCGGCCGTCCGCTCGCCGATCATCAGGTTGTATTTCTTCCGGATGTACGTGGCGATGCTCTCGTCGAACTTGTTGCCACCAACGCGCAGGGACGTCGAGACGACGATCCCGCCGAGGGCGATCACCGCGATCTCCGACGTGCCGCCGCCGATGTCAATGACCATGTTCCCGCTGGGTCCGGAGATCGGGACGTTCGCGCCGATCGCCGCGGCGAGCGGCTCCTCGATGAGATAGGCGTCCTTCGCGCCGGCCTTCAGCGCCGCGTCGCGGACCGCGCGCTTCTCGACCGAGGTCACGCCGGCGGGGACGCTGATCATCACCTCCGGCCGCGAGAAGCCGATCCGGCCCTTCGTCGCCTTGGCGATGAAGAACCGCAGCATCGCCTCCGTGATCACGTAGTCCGCGATCACGCCGTCCTTCATCGGCCGGATGGCCTGGATGTTGCCGGGCGTCCGGCCGATCATCTCCCGCGCCTCCTCGCCGACGGCGACGATGCGGTTGTCGTCGGAGACCGCGACCACGGACGGTTCCGTGATCACGACGCCCTTGCCCTTGACATAGACGAGGACGTTGGCGGTGCCGAGGTCGATGCCGATCTTCATGAGGAGGTCGAAACAGTCCCTTCTTCGACGCGCGCGATCCGTGCCCCCAGATCGGCGAACTTGCGCTCGATGTTCTCATAGCCACGTTTGACGTGGTGGGCGCCGTGGATGGTGGACTCGCCGTTCGCGGCGAGAGCGGCGAGGATCAGCGACGCGCCGGCCCGCAGGTCACCGATCTCGACCTCGGCGCCGTGGAGCGGCGTCGGGCCATGGATCGTCGCGTGGTGATTGTCCGGGATCCGGATCCGGGCACCCATGTCGCCGAGCTCGGCGAGCCATTCGAGGCGGTCCTCGAAGATCGCCTCGTGGACGTGGGAGACGCCCTTCGCCTGCGTCAGGAGGACGCACGTGGGCGGCTGGAGATCCGTGGCAAGCCCGGGGTACTCGGCGGTCGTGATGTCCACCGCGCGATAGCCGCCATTCGTGAGCGCACCGCCGTCGATCGTGATCCGGTCGCCGTCGCAGTCGGCGTCGACGCCGGCCCGCTCGAGGACCTCGAGCAGCGCGGTCATGTGGTCGCACGGCGCGCCGGTGAGCGTGACCCGCCCGCCGGTGACCGCGCCCGCGACGACGAACGTCCCGGCCTCGATCCGATCGGGCAGCACCCGGTGCTCCGCCCCGCGGAGGCGTCGCTTTCCGCGGACCTCGATCGTGTCCGGGTAGGTCCGCTCGATCTCGGCGCCCATCTTCTGGAGGAAGGCGATGAGGTCGTCCACCTCGGGCTCCTGGGCGGCCGGGCGGATGACCGTGTGGCCCTCGGCGAGGCTCGCGGCCAGCATCGCGTTCTCCGTGCCCATCACCGTGATGAGCGGGAAGCGGACCTCCGTCCCCCGGAGCCGGCCGGGCGCCGTCGCGAAGTAGTAGCCGTTCCGGTACTCGATCGTGGCGCCGAGCGCCTGCATCGCGTCGACGTGGAGGTTGACCGGCCGCCGGCCGATCCGGTCGCCGCCCGGGTTGCTGATGATCACCCGGCCGAACCGCGCCAGGAGTGGGCCGAGCAGGATGAAGCTCGCCCGCATCTTGGCGGCCGCCTCGAGCGGGACGAACAGCCACTCGACGTCCCCGGACGCGATCTCGTAGACGTTGTCCTGGGGATGGTCCACGACGACGCCGAGGTCGCGGAGCGTCTCGGCCATCACCCGCACGTCCTCGATCTCGGGGACGTTGGTGAAGCGGCAGCGCTCGCCCGTGAGCGTCGCCGCGGCGAACATCTTCAGCGCCGCGTTCTTCGAGCCGCTGATCGCCACCTCGCCGCGCAGCGGCACGCCGCCCTCGATCCGGTACAGCTCCCGCGTGACCGCCTCGGGCGTGTACTCCCAGTGGAACGGCCGAGCGTCAGCCAATCGTCGGGCCGATGGCGTCGCAGAGCTTCGCCTCGGACCTCCCAGAGCGAGCCGCAGTTCGTCGATCCGGTTGCCGGTTCACCATTCCGTTAGCCGTGCCGCCGACGGCCCTCGTGCTGGCGCCGCTCGGCGACGCGGATCCGGATCAGGGCCGCCTGGAGCTGGGCACGGGCAGCGGACAGGTCGGCGCCCTCCACGAATCCGCCTTCGAGCGCCTGCTCCGCCTGGCGGCGCGCCTCCTGGGCGCGCTCCAGGTCGATCTCGGACGCGAGGTCCGCGGTCTCCGCCATGACGACGACCTTGTCCGGGAGGACCTGGAGGAAGCCGCCGACGATCGCGAACGACTCCTCGGCCCCGCCTTTCCGGAGCCGCAGCTCGCCCGCGCCGAGCGTCGAGACGAGGGGGGCGTGATGCGGCAGCACGCCCAGCTCGCCCTCGCTGCCGGGCAGCGTGACGGCATCCACCTCGTCGGAGTAGGCGAGCTTCTCCGGGGTGACGATGTCGAGCTGAAGGGGCACCGTTCGCTAGCTCCCGAGCTTCTCGGCGTTCGCGCGAACGTCGTCGATCGTGCCGGCGAGGAAGAATGCCTGCTCGGGCAGGGTGTCGACCTTGCCCTCGAGGATCTCCTTGAAGCTCGCGACGGTGTCCTTGATCGACACGTAGGCGCCCGGCCGCCCGGTGAACACCTCGGCGACGAAGAATGGCTGGCTCGCATAGCGCTGCAGACGGCGGGCCCGCCCGACGAGGGCCTTGTCCTCCGCCGAGAGCTCGTCGATACCGAGGATCGCGATGATGTCCTGGAGGTCGCGGTAGCGCTGCAGGACGCGCTTCGTCTCCTGGGCGACGTCGTAGTGCTCCTGGCCGACGACGAGTGGATCGAGGACGCGCGAGGTCGACGTCAACGGATCGACCGCCGGATAGATCCCGAGCTCCGCGATCGACCGCTCGAGGCGGATCGTCGAATCGAGGTGGGCGAACGTCGTCGCCGGCGCCGGGTCCGTGTAGTCGTCTGCGGGGACGAACACGGCCTGGAGCGAGGTGATCGAGCCCTTCTTCGTCGAGGTGATCCGCTCCTGGAGCGCGGCCATCTCGGTCGCCAGGTTCGGCTGGTAGCCAACCGCGGACGGCATCCGGCCGAGCAGTGCCGACACCTCCGAGCCCGCCTGCGTGAATCGGAAGATGTTGTCGATGAACAGGAGGACGTCGCGGCCCTCCTCGTCCCGGAAATACTCCGCCATCGTCAGACCGGTCAGCCCCACCCGCTGCCGGGCGCCGGGCGGCTCGTTCATCTGGCCGAAGACGAAGGCGGTCTTCTCGATGACGCCCGACTCGGTCATCTCGTGGATGAGGTCGTTGCCCTCACGGGAGCGCTCGCCCACACCGGAGAACACGGACACGCCCGCGTGCTCCTGGGCGACGTTCCGGATCAGCTCCTGGATGATGACCGTCTTGCCGACGCCGGCCCCGCCGAAGATCCCGACCTTGCCGCCCTTCTTGAACGGGCAGATCAGGTCGATGATCTTCAGGCCGGTCTCGAAGACCTCGACCTCGGTCGTCTGCTGGTCGAACGGCGGCGCCTGGCGGTGGATCGGCAGCGTCTCCTTCGCGTCCACCGGGCCCTTGTTGTCGATCGGCCGGCCCAGCACGTCGAACACCCGGCCGAGCGTGACGTCACCGACGGGGACGCTGATCGGCCCGCCCGTGTCTTCCGCGGGGACGCCCCGGGCGAGCCCGTCGGTCGTCGTCATCGCGACCGTTCGGACCCAGTTGTTGCCGAGGTGCTGCTGGACCTCGCAGATGAGGTCCTCCTGGCCCTCGCGCTTGATCGCGACGGCGTTGTAGATCGCCGGCAGCGACC
Organism: Candidatus Limnocylindrales bacterium; assembly: GCA_051985205.1. GTDB lineage: Bacteria > Chloroflexota > Limnocylindria > Limnocylindrales > CSP1-4 > CF-46. The sequence goes on from JBPYEM010000492.1 coordinate 7,673, forward strand.
CGGACGGGAACTCGATGTCGACGACGGGGCCGGTGATCTGGATGACCTGGCCGGTCGCGGCGGGGGCGGCGGTCGCCATGGTGTGAACTGCCTCCTGTTCGCGCTTACCCGGCCTGGGCGCCGGACGCGATCTCGATCATCTCGCGGGTGATGTTGGACTGACGGACCTTGTTGTATTCGAGGGTGAGGTCCTCGATGAGCTCCTCGGCGTTCTCGGTCGCATTCTTCATCGCGACCATCTGGCTCGAGAAGAAGCTCGCCGTCGTCTCCAGCGCCGCCTGGAAGAGGCGGGTCGCGACGTACCGCGGCAGGAGCCGCTCGAGGACGACGGCCGGACTCGGCTCGAAGATGAACTGGTTGCCCGGGATGCCCTCCGTGTCCGGCTTCGGCGCGATCGGCAGCAGCTCGTCGACGATCGCCCGTTGGACGAGGGTGGACACGAACTGGCTGTAGACGACATCGACGTGGCTGAACGACCCGTCGAGGAACCCGTCCGTGATCAGCCGGGCGAGCGGCAGGACGTCCGCGAAGGGCGGCCGCTCACGGAAGCCGTCGAAATGGGCCTCCATCGGGACCCGGGCGCGACGCATCGCGTCGCGGCCCTTGCGGCCGACGGTGACGACGGTCATGTCGCCCTTGGTCTCGGAGATGTGCTGCGCCGCGAACCGGATCGTGTTCGTGTTCAGCGCGCCGGCCAGGCCACGGTCCGTCGTCACGAGGACGAGCAGCCGCTTCCCGGCCTCGCGTCGCTGGAGCAGCGGGTGGTCCTCCGGGCCGAGGACCGTCGCGACGTCGGCGAGGACCTCGTCCAGCTTCTCGCTGTACGGCCGCGCGGCCAGCGTCGCCTCCTGGGCGCGCTTCAGCTTCGACGCCGCGACGAACTGCATCGCCCGAGTGATCTGCTTGATGTTCCTCGACGACTGGATGCGCCGGCGGATATCGCGCTGACTCGCCACTACCGTGAACCCCGCGCGCCGCTCATTTCACTCACGCGTTGAAGGACTCGCGGAACTGGTCGATCGCCGTGTCGAGCTCGGCGGCGAGCTCGTCGGTCAGGTTCTTCGTCTCGCCGAGCTCCTTGAGCACGTTCGGGTGCTCGGTCTCGAGGAACCGGTAGAAGCCGGTCTCCCACTCCTTCACCCGGGGCGTCGGCACGTCGTCGAGCTTGCCCTTCGTGGCGGCGTAAAGGATCGCGACCTGCTTCTCGACGGGCAGCGGCTGGTACTGCGGCTGCTTCGTGATCTCGGAGAGCTTCTCGCCCCGGGTCAGCTGATCGCGCGTCGCCTTGTCCAGGTCCGAGGCGAACTGGGCGAACGCGGCGAGCGAGCGGTACTGGGCGAGGTCCAGCTTCAGCGGCGCGGCGACCTTCTTCATCGCCTTGGTCTGGGCGGCAGAGCCGACGCGCGACACGGAGATGCCGATGTTCAGGGCCGGCCGTTGACCGGCGTTGAACAGGTCCGTCTCGAGGAAGATCTGGCCGTCCGTGATCGAGATCACGTTCGTCGGGATGTAGGCTGACACGTCGCCGGCCTGGGTCTCGATGATCGGCAGCGCGGTCAGCGAGCCGCCGCCGTTCTCCTCGTTCATCCGCGCGGCGCGCTCGAGCAGCCGCGAGTGGAGGTAGACGACGTCGCCGGGATACGCCTCGCGGCCGGGCGGCCGGCGGAGCAGGAGCGACATCTCGCGGTACGCCCAGGCGTGCTTGCTCAGGTCGTCGTAGACGCAGAGGGCGTCGTTGACGCGGCCCTGGCCCTCGACCTCGACGCCGTTCTCCATGACCTCCTCGCCCATCGCCACACCGGCGTACGGCGCGAGGTACTGGAGCGGCGCCGGATCCTCGGCGCCGGCGACGACGACGATCGTGTGCGCCATCGCGCCGTGCTGCTCGAGCACGGCGACCGTCTGGGCGACGGTCGAGAGCTTCTGGCCGATCGCGACGTAGATGCAGACGAGGCCCTTGCCCGTCTGGTTGATGATCGCGTCGATCGCGATCGCGGTCTTGCCCGTCTGGCGGTCCCCGATGATCAGCTCGCGCTGCCCACGACCGATCGGGATGAGCGCGTCGATCGCCTTGATCCCCGTCTGGACCGGCGTGTCGACGGACTGGCGGACGATGACGCCCGGCGCGATCCGCTCAACCGGCCGGGTCTTGTCCGTCCGGATCGGGCCCTTGTCGTCGAGCGGCTGGCCCAGCGGGTTCACGACCCGGCCGAGGAGCGCCTGGCCCACCGGGACCTCGACCACGCGACCGGTCGTCTTGACGGTGTCGCCTTCCTTGATCGCGGTCGCGTCACCCAGGATGACCGCGCCGACCGTCTCCTCTTCGAGGTTCAGGGCCATGCCCATCACCCCGTCGGGGAACTCGAGCATCTCGGACGCGAGCGCGCCCTCGAGACCGTAGATCTGGGCGATGCCGTCACCGACCTCGACGACCGTCCCGACGCTCCGCGCCTCGGTGCCGGCGTCGAACGAGTCGATCGCGGACTTGATGATGCTGGTGATCTCGTCGGAACGAATGGCCATGCGAAGTCTCCTGGCGCGGCGCTAGATCGCGCCCGATGCGAGCTGGTTCCGGAGCCGCTCGAGGCGGCCCCGGACGCTCCCGTCGATCAGTCGGTCGCCGACCCGGACGATCAGCCCGCCGAGCAGGCCCTCGTCGACGTCGGTCTGGAGCGCGACGCGCCCGCCGGTCATCTGCTCGAGGCGGGCCGTCAGGGCCTTCACCTCGAGATCGGTCAGCGGCGCCGCGCTCGTGGCGGTGGCGTGGGTGATCCCCTGGCGCCGGTCGTCCAGGCGGACGAACTCCTCGACGACCCGGGGCAGCTGCTCGATCCGGCCGCGCCGGACGAGCAGGAAGATCGTGTTGCGGACGGGCTGGCTGAGCGTGCCGAACACGCCCTGGGCGACCTCGAGCCGCTTCTCGAGCGGCAGCGCCGGGTTGGCGAGGACGCTCATCAGCTCGTCGGTCACGCTCGCGCCGGCCAGCTCCAGCTCACGCCGCCACGTCTCGATCGAGTCGTCCCGGCTGGCGATCTGGAAGGCCGCCTCGGCGTAGCGTCGCGGGGCGGTGTCGCGGGTGGCCATCAGCCGGCGCTGCTCCGGCCGTCGGCCGAGCCGGTCTCCTGGAGGAACTCGTCCACCAGCCGGCGCTGCCGATCGTCGGTCATCGTCTCGCCCACGACGCGGCCGGCCGCGCGCAGGGCGAGGTCGG
>JBPYEM010000493.1:0-4730 GCA_051985205.1 Candidatus Limnocylindrales bacterium
GCTACCACGGCGCCACCCATGGGGCGATGACGCTCACCGGCGACTACCACCGCTGGGCGAACGAGCCTGGACTGGTGGGCGTCGTCCGCTACCCCGACACGCACCGCTGGGGCGAGGCCGAGCCGCGACCGGCCGCCGAGGCGCTGCAGGGCCTCGAGGACGTGATCCGCTACGAGGGCGCCCACACGATCGCGGCGATCTTCCTCGAGACGATCGTCGGGACGAACGGCATCCTCATCCCGCCCGACGGCTACGTCCAGGGCGTCCGCGAGATCTGCGAGCGGCACGGCATCCTGATGGTCGCCGACGAGGTCATGGCGGGCTTCGGGCGCACCGGCAGGTGGTTCGCGATCGACAACTGGGACACGGTTCCCGACCTGATGACCATGGCGAAGGGCCTGACGAGCTCGTACCTGCCGCTCGGCGCCGTCGCGATGAACCACCGGATCGCCGACTACTTCGACGACCACTTCTACTACGGCGGCCTGACGTACTCCTCGCATGCCGTGTCGTGCGCCGCGGCGCTCGCCAACATCGCCGTCTACGAGGAGGACGACCTCATCGGGAACGCCGCCCGTCTGGGACCCGTGATGCGACGCCACCACGAGGAGCTGGCGCGGAAGCATCCGTCGGTCGGTGCGATCCGCAACCTCGGCCTGTTCGGGATCATCGACCTCGTCCGGAGCCAGGACCCGTGGACGCCGCTCACGCCGTTCAACGGCACCAGCGACGAGATGAAGGCGATCGGCAAGTTCCTGCGGGAGAACGGCCTGTACACGATGATCGCCAACAACTCGATCCACACGAACCCACCGCTCTGCATCACCGCGGAGCAGCTGGCCGATGGCTTCGAGATCCTCGACCGGGCCCTGGACATCTCCGACCAGGCGGTCGCCGGCTGAGGAGGCGACGCCTCCGGGTCACGGCGCGATGACGTCGGGCTCCGCGGTCGCCGGCGCGCCGATCGGTGCCCGCGCCTCGGGCGAGACCGGGCCGCGACTCCGCGGCCGCGGCTGGCGGCTCCTCGGCGTGCTCCTCGTCCTGCTCGGGGTCGCCCTGGTCTGGGAGGCGACGAAATGGATCGGCGGAGACCCGTGGCGGATCCACGCGTCGCTGCTCGGCATCCCCATCGACTACGAGCACGTCCCGCCACTGCACTGGCGGATCGCGGACGACCTGTCGCTGCCCCATGTCTGGGACGTCGTCCGGGCGTTCATCGAGCCCGCCCAGCGTGAGGGGCCGCCGCTTGCGTTCGTGCTCGCGGGTCAGGCCGCGTTCACGTTCCTCGAGGCGCTGGCCGGCTTCGTCATCGGCGGCCTCCTCGGGCTGCTGCTGGGCGTGCTCTTCGTCCACTCCCGGCTCGCGGAGCGGGCCCTGGTGCCCTATGTCGTCGCGTCGCAGACGATCCCGATCCTCGCGATCGCCCCGATCGTCATCGTCGCCATCAAGGCGGACTGGGTGTCGGTGGTCGTCGTCTCGGCCTACCTGACCTTCTTCCCGGTCACGATCGCCTCGTTGCGCGGGCTCCGCGCCGCGGATCCACGCGCCTTCGAGCTGTTCCAGTCGTACGCGGCGTCGCGACGGGCGGTCCTCTGGCGCCTCCGCCTCCCGACGTCCGTCCCGTACCTGTTCGCCGCGTTCCGGGTCGCGGCCGCGGCGTCGATCATCGGCGCGATCATCGGCGAGCAGACGGCCGGCGTCGCGGCGGGCCTCGGCAGCGCGATCATCAACTACAACCAGTACTACACGTCCGGGCCGGAGCGGCTCTGGGCGACGATCGTGATGTGCACGTTCGTCGGGCTGTTCTTCGTCGGGATCGTCGCGCTGGCGGAGCGACTCGTGATGCGGGGGCGGTACCGGCCGGTGGAGGGCTTCGTGTGACGAGCGTGAACGACCGGCCGACGAGCTCCGTAACGCCGTCCGGCGCCGTCGTCGAGGCGCGCGGCGTCGGCAAGGTGTTCTCGACCGGCGACGGTTCGGTGACCGCGCTCACGGACGTCGACCTGACGATCGCGCAGGGCGAGTTCGTCTCGCTGATCGGGCCGTCCGGCTGCGGCAAGTCGACCCTGCTCCGGATCATCGGCGACCTCACGGCGCCGACCGCGGGCGAGATCCGGGTGAACGGCAAGCCGGCGGAGCGCGCCCGACGCGACCGCGACTACGGGATGGTGTTCCAGGCGCCGGTCCTCATGGAGTGGCGGACGATCGCGAAGAACATCGAGCTGCCGCTCGAGATCATGGGGTTCCCGACCGCCGAGCGCCGGCGCCGATCCGAGGAGCTGCTCAAGCTCGTCGACCTGGAAGGTTTCGCCGGGCGCCGGCCGTGGGAGCTCTCCGGCGGGATGCAGCAGCGCGTCGCGATCGCCCGGGCACTCGCCTTCGACCCGAAGCTCCTGCTGATGGACGAGCCGTTCGGGGCGCTCGACGAGATGACCCGCGAGCGGATGAACACGGAGCTGATGAGCATCTGGCGGCGGACGAACACGACGATCGTCTTCGTCACCCACAGCATCCCAGAGGCGGTGTTCCTGTCGACGCGGGTCGCCGTGATGTCGGCACGGCCGGGACGGATCGCCCGCGTGATCGACATCGATCTGCCCCAGCCGCGGACGATCGAGACCCGGGAATCGCCGCGCTACTTCGAGCTCGTCACGACCGTCCGCGAGGCACTCCGCCACCGGGGCGAGGTGGGCGCCGGCGAAGGTCGCACCGCCGTGGCCGACGCTGCGTCGGACCGCGCCGCGACCGGGGACGACCGGATCCGGGCCGAGGGGCTGGCCTGATCGTGGGCTCGACGAGGCTGCGGCGAACCCTGTCCGAGTGGCTGCCCGCCATCGTCGTGTTCGTCGTCGTCGTCGCGATCTGGGAGGTGTCGCTGCTCGCCCTGAACGTCCAGTCGTTCCTGGTCCCGCGCCCAACGGTCATCGCCGGCAGCCTGGCCTCGGAGTGGGAGACCCTCGCGAAGGGCCTCCTCTACACCGGCGGCGAGGCCCTCGGCGGGCTCGTCATCGGCGTCCTGATCGGGACCGTCGCGGGGATGGCGACCGCCCGCTGGGTCACGGCCCGCGAGCTCCTCCTGCCCATCGCGATCGGGGCGAGCACGATCCCGATCATCGCCTTCGCCCCGATCACGAAGAACTGGTTCGGCTACGACAACCCCGTCGCCCGGATGTCGATCGTCGCGCTGATGGTCTTCTTCCCGGTGATGGTCAACACGATCCGGGGCCTGACGAATGTCGACCCCGCCGCCCTCGAGCTGATGCGCTCGTACGCGGCCGGCGAAGGCCGGGTGCTCCGCAGTGTCCGGATCCCCAACGCCCTGCCGTACTGGTTCACCGCCCTCCGGATCGCGACGACACTGAGCGTGATCGGCGCGGTGGTGGGCGAGTTCTTCGGTGGGCCGCTGTACTCGCTCGGGATCTACATCACGCTCGAGACCGGCCACAGCCGGTATCCGACCGCATGGGCCGGGATCGTCGTCGCCTGCGCGCTCGGCATCGGCCTGTACCTGGTGGTGGTCCTCGCCGAATTTCTCGTGATCCCCTGGCGTCTCGCTCGCGAGGCCAACGCCTGACCAGCCGTCATGGCTCGGCCGCGTGGCGGGCCGCGCCGGCAGCGGAAGGACGAGATCGACTCGTCTCGACGGTCCTCTTGGCCTACCATCGGTCGGCTCCGAGGTGAAGCCGGTGCGCCGGCGGGACAACGCGTCGCCGGTCGCGGCGATCAGGCAAAACGAGGAGGAGGGTTCATCGGATGAAGGGTTCGCGTCGCGCGTTCACGGTCGTGGCCGCGGCGATGTTGTTGGTCGCGGCGTGCAGCAGCACGCCGGCCGGCGGCAGCGGTGGGACGGGCGCCGGCGGCACGCCGACCAAGGTCCGCTTCCAGCTGCAGTGGGTCGCCCAGGCCCAGTTCGCCGGCTACTTCGCGGCGATCGATCAGGGCTACTACAAGGACGCCGGGCTCGACGTCTCGCTGCTGCTCGGCGGCCCGAACATCAACAACGTCCAGGTCGTCGCGACCGGCGGCGCCGAGATCGGCACCGCCTGGCTGCCGAACATGCTCCAGTCGCGGGAGGGCGGCACGGACCTCGTGTCGATCGCCCAGGTCTTCCAGCGCTCGGGCACGCGGATGGCGTCGTTCAAGAAGGCCAACATCACCGACCCGAAGTCGATGGACGGCAAGAAGATCGGCAGCTGGCTCGGCGGCAACGAGCCGGAGCTCTTCGCCGCGCTGACGAAGGCCGGCCTGGACCCGACCAAGGAGAACGTCATCAAGCAGGACTTCGACATGTCGGGCCTGCTGAAGGGTGACCTCGACGTCGCCCAGGCGATGATCTACAACGAGTACGCCCAGGTCCTCGAGGCGAAGAACCCGGCGACCGGCCAGCTCTACCAGCCGGCCGACCTGAACGTCCTGGACTTCAACGATCCGTCCGTCGGAACCGGGATGCTCCAGGACCAGATCTTCGCCAGCGCGAAATGGCTCGCGCAGGGCAGCAACGCGGACGTCGCCGAGAAGTTCCTCGAGGCGTCGTTCAAGGGCTGGATCTACTGCCGCGACAACCCCCAGAAGTACGTGGACATCGTCCTCGCCAAGGGCTCGCAGCTGGGCGCCAGCCACCAGGCGTGGCAGATGAACGAGATCAACGGCCTCATCTGGCCGTCGCCGAACGGCATCGGCCTCATGGACAAGACCCTGTACGACCAGACGATCAACATCGCCACCACGTA
>JBPYEM010000494.1:0-3451 GCA_051985205.1 Candidatus Limnocylindrales bacterium
GCTGCTTTGATGGTTCGAATGAACGAACCACCACATGCGGTATTAGCCACCCTTTCGGGCAGTTATCCCCCACTTCGGGGCAGGTCACCTACGCGTTACTCAGCCGTCCGCCACTAACGAACAGAGCAAGCCCTGATCGTCCGTTCGACTTGCATGTCTCATGCACGCCGCCAGCGTTAATCCTGAGCCAGGATCAAACTCTCCGAACAGATGCGCAGCTCGCGCTGCGACTTCATCCGAGGGTTTGACCACTCGCACATCACGGATTTCCTGTCACTCTTCAGTTGTCAAGGTGCAGCGTCCGGGGCATGACAGACCGCGGCGCAGACCCACAATCTTAGGGGCGACGCCGCCGGAGTGTCAAACCCGGCGACCCTGTCGGAGCCGCTCTGCGACCCCGCGTCCCGGCTCCCGGAGGAGCGGCACGGTCGCGAATGGTATGGGCGGGCCGCCGAGCGTGTCAAACCGGAGAATCCGCCGTTGCCGTCCGGTCCCGACGTCAGATCGGGCTGCTCTCCACGAGCAGGATGAACGCCGCTCCGCTGAGCCAGGACAGGAGCATCAGCTCCACGGTCGGCGGCGCGGCCAGCGGGCCGATGCAGACGGCGTAGACGATCGCGCCCACGACGACGGCCGCGGCAGCCTTCGCGAGCCGGAGAACGATCTCGAAGACGAGATGGCTCATCGGCGTCAGACCGCCCGCCGGCCCTGGAGCGCGCGGATCAACGTCACTTCGTCGGCGTACTCGAGGTCGCCGCCGACGGGCAGGCCTCGGGCGATGCGGCTCACGACGCCGACGCTGTCCTCGAGCCGCTCGGCGAGGTACATCGCCGTCGCCTCGCCCTCCAGCGTCGGGTTCGTGGCGAGGATCACCTCCGCAATGGGCTCGCCATCGCGCTTCGCCTCGTCTGCTCTCGTGAGGAGCTCCCGGATCCGGAGCCGGTCCGGCCCGATCCCGTCGATCGGCGAGATCGCTCCGTGGAGGACGTGGTAGAGGCCTTTGAACTCCGCCGTCCGCTCGAGGGCGAGGACGTCCAGCGGCTCTTCGACGACGCACAGACGCGTGACGTCTCGGCCGGGGTCGCGGCAGATGTTGCACAGCGGCTGGTCGCTGATGTTGAAGCACCGCTCGCAGAACACGACCTGATCGCGGACAGCGACGAGTGCCGCCGCGAGCGTCCGGGCCTCGGCGTCCGGCGCCCGCAGCAGGTGATAGGTGAGCCGCTGCGCGGTCTTCGGACCGACCCCGGGGAGCCGGGCGAACGCCTCGATCAGCCGGGCGACCGGCTCGATCAGCGTGGAGGCCACGAAGGTCCCCCTACAGTCCGGGGATTCGCAGGCCGCCGGTGACGGCCGACATCTTCTCCTCGGCGAGCCGGCGCGAAGCGTTCAGGGCGTCGTTGACAGCGGCGACGATGAGGTCCTGGAGCATGTCGACGTCGGACGGGTCGACGGTCGACGGGTCGATCGCGATCGACACGAGCTCTTGCTTGCCGGTGACGACGGCCTTGACGACGCCGCCGCCGGCCGATCCGTCGACGTGGGCGTCACGCAGCTCGCCCTCGATCCGCAGCATCTCCTGCTGCATCTGCTGGGCCATCCGCTGCAGGTTGCCCATGCCCATCTGCATCCTCCTCTGTCAGATCGACGCCGCGCCGAGTCTGCCGGATGCGGCGGCGACGTGCACGAGACGCCGGATCACGAGACCTCGCCGACGTCGACCAGGTCGTCCGCGAAGATCCGACGGGCCTCGCTGATCAGATCGGCGGTCTCGCCCGTGGCGACCTCGGGCACGTCCTCGAGGTTCGTCGCGACGCAGCGGACGTTGACGGTCCGACCGAGGACCCGTCCGATGCCCTCCTCGAGGACCGACCGCCGCCGCTCGAGGACGTCCTTGAGGAACGCCTTGTCCTCCGGAAAGCCGAGGGTCACGACCGGCCCGTCGACGCTGACCGGTCGGCAGGCGAGGATCAGCGGCTTCACCGCAGGGCTCTGACTGAGGAGGGCCACGACTTCCGGCCAGGCTGATCGGAGGTCCCCGATCCCCCGGCCCTCCGCCGTGGCAGGCGCCAGCGGTGGAATGGACGAGGCCGACTCGTCCGCGGCCGAGGACGGGCTGGTTGCGAGGCCCTCGGCCAGTGGCTCTTCGGTCGGTTTCCGGTCGGGCGTCTCGGCGGCATTGGGGGCCTCGGCGGCTTCGGCGGGCCGTCGTTGCGTCGTTCTCGAGCGGGGCGTGACCGACACGTCGGGGGGAGATGATTCGACGGGCTCGGCGGCCGGCGTGGGCCGGGGCCTGCGGTCCGCCTGGACTGCGTCCGGCTGAGGGGCCGGCCGCGAGGCGGCTGCCGGTTCTCGCAGCGTCGGAGCCATCACGGGCGCACCGGCGGTCGCCATCCTGGCGGCGGCGTCGAGGAGGGCCAGCTCGAGCTGGAAGCGGAGTCCGCCGACTCCGCGGCGCTCCGGGTCGATCGCGGCCAGACGGTGGGCCGCCGCAGCCAGCCCGGCGCTCCGGGCGGGGTCACCAGCGACCAGCGCCTCGGCGAGGTCCGCCCGGAGCTGGTCGACGACCTGATCGAGGACGATCGCGACGTCCCGACCCCGATCGTCGAGCCGGCCGAGCAGGGAGATGCCCGCGACCGCGTCGCCCGCGACGAGCGCGCCGGCAAGGGCGCTGACCGCCTCGGCATCGGCCAGTCCGAGCAGATCGCGCACGGATGCCTCGTCGATCCGACCGCCGGCGGACGCAAGGACCTGGTCGAGCATCGACTCCGCATCGCGCATCCCACCGGCCGCAAGCCGGGCGATGAGGTGGACCGCTGCGGGCTCTGCCTCGACCGACTCCGCGACCAGGATCCGGCTGAGCTTGCCCTCGATCTCGTCAACGCCGAGGCGCCGAACGTCGAACCGCTGGAGCCTGGAGAGGATCGCGGGCGGGAACTCCTGGGGGTGCGTCGACGCGAAGATGAAGACGACGAAGTCCGGCGGTTCCTCCAGCGACTTCAGGAGCGCGTTCCAGGCGTCCTTGGTGATCTGGTGCGCCTCGTCGAGGATGTACACCTTGCGGCGCAGGTCCGTGGGGGCGTAATGGATGCGGTCGCGGAGATCGCGGATGTCGCCGATGCCCCGGTTGCTGGCGGCATCGATCTCGACGAGGTCGATCGCCCGGCCTTCCCGGATCGCCACGCACGACTCGCAGCGATCGCACGGGTCCCCGTCCTGGAGGTTCGTGCAGTTCAGCGCCTTCGCGAGGATCCGGGCGAGCGACGTCTTGCCGGTCCCCCGCGGCCCGACGAAGAGGATGCCGTGGGCAACCCGGCCGGTCCGCACGGCGTTCCGCAGCGTCTCGACGACGGCGGTCTGGCCGACGATCTCGCCGAAGGTTTGGGCGCGCCAACGCCGGTAGATCGCCTGGTGAGGAGCGGGACGGACGTCGGCCGCCGCGACCGTCGCC
>JBPYEM010000495.1:0-7030 GCA_051985205.1 Candidatus Limnocylindrales bacterium
GTCCTCCGGAACCCGCGCGACGAGCGCCGCCGCGGCGCCGGCGCGAAGCGCGGCGCCGACGAACCGATGGCCGTCGGTCCGCTCGCCCGGCAGCGCCACGAACAGGTTGCCCGGGACGACCTCCCGGGAATCGACCGCGCCGCCGAGAACGGGTCGCTCCGACCGGGTCACCAGCCGTCCGCCCGTCTCCGCGACGAGGTCCTCGGCGGTCAGCCCCCGATCAGGCCCTCCGTCGGCACGAGGCGACGGATCCCGGCGATCGGTCACGAAGGCCAGTGTCGCACAGCGGTCGCTCACCGGGTCGCGACGTCGGCCTCGCCGACCGCGGGCTCGACGGCAGACAGGTCTCCGGCCGAGCCGGTCCCGCTCGCATCGCCGGTCACCGTCGCGGGCGCGAGGTCCATCGGCGACGTGAGGATGTCGGGCGTCGTGATCGCGTCGTGGGCGATCCGGCGGAACAGCTCGAACGACATCACCGGCATCTCGAGCTGCCCGATCCGGGCGATCGTCGGGGTGCCCTCCTCGATCCGGATCGCGACGAGCAGGTCCGGGTGGCCGGCCTGCCGAGCGATGTAGCCCACGAACGAGTAGTTGAAGATGTTCTTCTTCCAGGCGTTCGCCTTCGTGTCCCAGATCTGGGCGGTGCCGGTCTTGCCACCCACCTCATAGCCCGGGATCAGCGTCCGGTCGCGATAGAACGGAACCGTCGAGACGACGTGGTTCATCATCCCGATGAGGGTCGTCGAGAGCGCCGGGCTGATCACGTCGCCGCGGGCCGGCATCGCCCGGGCGCTGACCCCGACGGACTCGACCACGTGGGGCTGGATCAGGTGGCCGCCGTTCTCCATGGCGGCGTAGGCCGTCGCGAGCTGCATCGGGGTGACGGCGACGCCCTGGCCGAAGGCGCCGTTGGCGACGTCGATCTGGCTCCACGGCTTCGACGCGGGGTCGCGGACGAGACCGCCAACCTCGCCGGCGAGATCGATGCCGGTCGGCTTCCCGAACCCAAACCGGAGCCACGTCGAATGGAGGATGTCCGCGGATCCCGCCGTGCTCCGGTCGAGACCGAGCGCGACCTTGGCGGCCACGACGTTGCGGGAGAAGGCAATCGCGTCCTCGAAGTTCATCCAGCCCATCGCCTTGTGATCCGCATCGTCGACATGCGTCCGGCCGCCGTCGAGCCGGAGGATGCCGGTGTCGTTGACCTTCGTCTTCGTCGTCAGCTCGCCCCGCTCGAGCTCGGCCACGGAGGTGAACATCTTGAAGACCGACCCCGGTTCGTAGACGGAGCTTACGATCGGATCGATGAACCGCGACGGGTTGCTCGCGGCGATCGCCGAATAGTCGTTCGCGTCGTAGGACGGGTAGCTCGCCTCGGCGAGGACCTCGCCCGTGTACGGGTTCATCACGACAGCAGAAACGGACTTCGCCTTGTCCGCTGCCCACGCGGCGAGGATCTCCTGCTCGACGTTCAGCTGGAGCCCGGCATCGATCGTGAGGCGGAGGTCCTGGCCCGGCTCGCCCGGGTCCGTCACCACGGAGCTGTCGGGGATCACCCGCGACGCGACGTCGTGCTGCGCCTGGACGATCCGGGGCCGGCCGCCGAGCTCGTCCTGGTAGTACTGCTCCACGCCGTACTGGCCGACGCCGTCGCGGTTGACGAAGCCCATCAGCTTCGCCGCGAGCGTCGTGTTCGGGGCCCCGCCCGCCTGTGGATAGACGCGGACGGGCTCGGGCTCGAGGTCGAGCGCCTTCAGCTCCTCGGTGTCGATCCCGGCGGAGATCCGGCCGGAGACGGTCGTGTCGAGCCCGTGGGCGAGGATCACGTACTTGCGGTCCGACGTCTCGCGATCCGTCAGGTCCTGGGCGTCGGCGCCGGTCAGGCCGAGGATCGCGACGAGCTTCGCGGCAACGGCCTGGCGGGTCGCGGGGTCGATCTGCGAGGGCGTGGAGACGAGCCGCTGGCGCTCGATCGTCGTCGCGAGGACGACGACGCCCGTGCGGTCGTAGATGTTGCCCCGGGCGCTGGGCGTGACCTCCCGGATCGACGTCTGCCGGAACGCCTCGGCGGCAAGACGGTCATGCTCCGCGACCTGCCACCAGGCGAGCCGGCCGAGGAGTGCCGTCCCGACCGTCGCGAACGCGACGAGCAGGACGAGGGCGCGCCGGCGCGAGTCGGTTCGACCCATTCGGTCTCGATCGACGGCTCAGTGGCCGACGACGATCGGCGCGGCGAGCTGGCCGTAGCCGGCGTCGATCGCCATCTTGCGGACGGCTGGCGCCTGGGTCAGGCGGTTCAGGTCCGTGAGCAGCTCCGTGCGGCGGACGAGCAGGGCGTCGCGCTGAGCGCTGAGCCGCGCCATGTCGTAGCCGGTCGCAGAGACGCGCATCGTCTGGGCGAGCGAGAAGAAGGCGAGGACGAACGCGACCACGATCCCGCCGAGGACGATCGGGAGACGGCTCGGCCGGCGGCGGGCGCGGACGGCGCCGCGGATCCGACGACGGGGGAGCGTTGGCTGCTCGACGACGCGCGACCGGCGGGGCAGGAACGCGGGGTGGGGACGAGCTCCGGAATAGACGGCCACCGGGACTACTCGCCGAGCGCGAAGCGGAGCCGCGGCGCGCGCGGGTCGAGGAAGGCGAGCGGGTCCGCCTGGCCGGAGATCCCGTAGCCGTCGAGCTCGATCTCGTCGACGGCGGGATGATGGCGACGCGTCGAATCGCGCTCGTGGAGCTCGTGCTGTCGCCGACCGTACGACCGGCGCCGGCTGGACTGGTGTCGCTTGCTCACGGGATCCTCCTCTCTGGCTTCGGGTTCGACGACGGGCTCAGGCGGCCAGCCGCTCGGCGGCCCGCAGGCGGGCGCTCCGAGCGCGCGGATTCGCGGCGATCTCCGCGGCGGATGGGGCGAGCGACGGGCGGGTCAGGAGCCGCAGCCGGGGGTTACGACCGCAGACGCAGACCGGCAGCTCCGGCGGGCACGTGCAGCCACGACGCTCGGCGTTGATGAAGCGCTTGACGATCCGGTCCTCCAGCGAGTGGTAGCTCAGGACGACGAGCCGGCCGCCGGGTCGCAGGAGGTCGACCGCGGCAGCCAGCCCGTCCTGGAGTGCATCGAGCTCCTCGTTGACGGCGATGCGGAGCGCCTGGAACACGCGGGTCGCCGGATGGATCCGACGCCGACCGCGCGGATGCGCGGGCGCGACCCGGGCGACGAGATCGGCGAGCTCCTCGGCGGTGGCGACCGGCGCTGCCTTGCGGGCGGCGACGATCGCCCGCGCGATCCGCGGCGCCTGGGGCTCTTCGCCGAAGCGGCGGAACAGCGCCGTCAGCTCCGCAACGTCGAGCGTGGCGATCAACTCGGCGGCCGGGACGCCGCGAGTCGTATCGAAGCGCATGTCCAACGGACCACCGGTCCGGATGCCGAAGCCCCGCTCGGCATCCGCGAGTTGAAAGCTCGAGAGCCCGAGGTCGAAGAGCGCCCCGTCGACGGCGCTGAAGCCGGCGTCCGGCGCGACGGCGCCGAGCTCGCGGAAGTTCGCCCGGCGGAGGACGAGCCGGTCACCGAAGGTGGTTCGGAGGCGACGATCGACCCTGGCGATGGCCGCCCCATCGGCATCGAGGCCGAGGAGGCGGCCATCAGGATCGGTCGCCTCCAGGATCCGCTCGGTGTGCCCACCGCCGCCGACCGTGGCATCGATCTGCAGGCTGCCCGGAGCTGGCGCGAGCATCGACATGACCTCCTCCGCCAGAACCGGCAGGTGCCCTTCCTGCATCTCTCCTCCACCTTCGACGACGGATCCCGAGCGGACCCTGGAAGCGCATGTGGTGCCGTCCGGGGGCCGCTGCGGCCGAGGGACGGTCCCCCTCAGATCCCGAGACCTCCGATGGCCTCGGCGAGAGCTGCCGGATCCTCGAGGCTCCGGCGGTACGGCTCCCAGCGATCGGGAGCCCAGATCTCGGCGTGGTCGCGGATGCCGACGACGACCGCCTCGGAGCCGAGGCCGGCCATGTCCCGGAGGAAGCCCGGGATCAGGACGCGGCCCTGACCATCGAGAGTGGTCTCCACGGCGCCGGCGAAGATGAAGCGCTCGAACCGGCGAGCCTTCTCGTCGGTCACCGGCAGGGTCGCCACCTTCTCGGACAGCGCGTCCCAGCCGGCCCGCGTGTGGATCGCCAGGCACTGCTCCAGCCAGCGCGACACGACGACGCCAGCCTCGAGCTGGGCGCGGAACCGCGAGGGGACGGCGAGCCGCCCCTTCTCGTCCACCGTGTGCCGGTACTCGCCGGTGAACACCTGACGGGTTGTCCCCACTTCGGGAGCGATGCGTGGTGGTGGCCTGCGTGGTGGGGTCGAGAGTCGATGCACGACTCCCCACTTTGGGCCACTTCACGCCACTTCGGCGCATCATCGCAGCGTGCGGCGGCCCCGTCAATGGGGAAATGGCAATCGGGGTTCCGGGCTCCGCCGGAGGCGCGTCGTGACGTCGCGGCGTCCGGGTCGTCGCGGCGTCCGGTTCGTCGCGGACGGACCGCGACGGTCAGCGGGTCAGGTCGCCGTGGAAGGCCGGGTCGAGCCGGGCGCGGTCAGGTCGTACCGGGCGCGGTCAGTGCACCGTCCGATCGACGTGCCCAGCGGGTTCAGCGCGTCGGCGTCGGGATCCGCAGCTGCTCGCCGGCGTGGATCGGCCGCTTCAGGTTCGGGTTCATCGCGAGCATCCGGTCGTAGGACACGCCGAACCAGTTGGCGATGCTCCGGAGGTTGTCCCCGGCCCGGATCACGTAGATCCAGCAATCCGGCGTCGACGGGCAGCGGGTCAGGAGGGCGAAGCGGTCGCTCGTCGGACGTGCCGTCGGTGTCGGCGTGGGTCGCGGCGTCACGGCCGGTGTCGCCGTGGGCGGCGCGCTCGAGGGTTCCGGCGTCGCGACCGGCACGGACGCGGCCGGCGACGGCGCGGGCGAGGTCAGCGCCACCGAGGCCGACGGCAGGGCGATCGATGGCGACGGGCCGACCGGCGCACTCGACGACGGCAGGACCGCGACCGGCGGCGGGCTCTGGTTGGCGACCGCGAGATCGAAGCTGCCGCGGACGGCGAGGAAGCCGAACGACGCCGCGATCGCGCCGAGGAGCACGAGCGTTGCGCCGATGACGGCCGGCGAGATCGGTTCTCGCCGCGCGCGCGGCGGCGGCGTGCCGGCGAGGAGCACGCCGCGGAGATACCGCGGGCAATCGACGTGGGCCGCCGTCAGGCAGACGAGGTGCTGCTGCTGGGGCGACTGGGCAACCGGGTCCGTGAGCGCGATGCAGCGGTTGCGAGGATCGACGAAGGCGAGCGGCGGGCCGATGCTGCCGTCGGGCCGTTCGCTGGCCAGGAACTGACAGAGAGCCGGCGGATCGAGGGGGGCGGCGATCGGAACGGTTCGGAATGGTGCCGGCGACGGTCCGGCCGCGGCACGGCTCCCTCTCGTCCTGCGTTTGGTGTCGGACACACGCCCTCCGCCCTCGCCCGCATTGGACGGCCGGGAGTCTAGTACGTTTGGCACGTTGCCGTTCCGCTCCGGCGGGTGCTATCGTCCGCCACCCGATCGGGGCCCCGATCGACTCTTCGCCCAGAGGCCGCCGCGCCGACATGGCCCTGCCGCTCCCCGTCGTTCACGTCGAGCCCGATCCGTACCGCCTCGCGGCGCAGCGGATCAAGCGCTGCACGTTCCGACGGCTGATCCAGATCGAGAGCGGCTCGGAGCGGCTGTACGACGTCGAGTGCCTGCTCCCGGACCGGCGGGTGCCGATCCCCCTCGGCAACCTCGACGCGGCGACGCCGATCTGCAACTCCTGCACGGCGCCGCACACCTTCCGCCCGGACGAGGACTGACGGCGTCTGACGGCGCGGCCAGGCCGTGCCGAGGATCGTTGTTGACACCCCGCGACCATCGACGGGGAGCGGCGGCTCGGCAACCGCACCGAGGGGCCGGGTTCGCCCCGTACTTTCCGGTCGCCTTCGTCCGGGCCTGACCCGGGGGCCTGACGGAGGTCCGGCGCGGAGCTCCGCGACGCGATCGCCCTGGGGTTGCGTCAGCGAGGTCGTCTGTAAGCCGAGTTCTGTCGCGGCGACGCTCGCCGCCGCGGATGGCCATCCATCTCAGGCCGCCGGTTGCCCGACGGCTCGTGCGGCCGACCCGAGGGCTGGGCAGCGCACCTCTCCCCGGTCGGTTGCCCGGCCGGTTGCGCCCTCCTATTTGGCCTTGCTCCGGGTGGAGTTTGCCCGTTTCACTCCGGCGTCGGCTCGCGCCGACGCCGGCATCGTCACTGTGGCACTGGTCCTCGTCTCACGACGGGCGGGGGTTACCCGCCACCCTGCGCTGCGGAGCTCGGACTTTCCTCACGCCGTTCACGGGGTCACCCCCGACGTGGCGCGCGGCCATCCGACGGCCTCGCTGACCGCGGGATTCTAGTCGGCCGGTCGAGGGAGCCTCGGCGGTCGCGCACGCCGCGTCCGTGCAGGTTCAGTGGGAGGCGAAGGTCGCCACCTGGAAGAGCTCGATCGTGGCGCCGGGGCCGGCGAGCGTCAGTCGCCGCGAGGCCGTGATCGTGGCGCTGTTCACGACCCGTAACGCGGCCAGAAACCGCGCTTCGGTGTTGGACCGATCGACGCCGCACGCGCGCTTGGTCGTCGAGGCGGGCCCGAATGAGATCTGACCCGTCGAGGGATCGTAGGAGTACGTCGCGCTGTAGCCGTTGCAGCCAGCGTCGCCCGACACGGAGACCCCGTCGAAGTCGGCGGAGGGCGTCTCCGCGACGGGAGCCACGCCATCGACCGAAATGACCGTCCACGATGTCGACGTCAGGGTCGATGGAGGTCCGGGACTGCCGACATCCGTGAGCACGGGGTCGACCTGGCTGCAAGCACCGGCGAGGATCGCGAGAGCGACCGTCAGGGCCGCGCCGCTCCTTCGCCACATCGGTCGGGTCAGTCCGTAGCGAGCGGCTGGTCGCTCGCCCGTGGAACCAGGACGAGCCGATGTCCCCGGC
>JBPYEM010000496.1:0-2254 GCA_051985205.1 Candidatus Limnocylindrales bacterium
GATCCGCGACGTCATCGCGCTCGTCGATCTCGCCGGGAAGGAGCACCACAAGCCGGACCAGCTGTCCGCCGGCGAGCAGCAGCGGGTGGCGATCGCCAGAGCCCTCGTCACCCGTCCGGCGCTGCTCTTCGCCGACGAGCCCACCGGCAACCTCGACTACACGATCGGCACGGAGATCCTCGAGGCGCTCTGGCGGTCCTGCGTGGACCGCCACCAGACGCTCGTCCTCGTCACGCACGATTCGAAGGCGGCCGCGTACGCCGATCGCGTGCTCGTGATCAGCGATGGCCGGATCCGGGACGAGATCGTCCTCGGCCGTCGCCAGGAGCACGACACCGCGCCGCTCGTCAGCCGGCTCGCCGAGCTCGGCCTCTGAGGCGGGTGGCCTGAACCGTGCGCGGGCTCATCGCGCTCGCGCTCCGCAGCCTCACCGCCCGTCGCGGCCGAACGGCGCTGTCGATCGTTGGCGTGGCGCTCGGGATCGGGGTCCTGTATGCGTCCCTTGCCACCGATGCCGGGATCACCACCTCGATCGATCGCACCGTTCGGGACCTGGTCGGCCGAGCCGACCTGCGCGTCGCCGCGTTCGGCCCGACGGGTCTGTCAGCCGAGAGCGAGCAGGCCGTCGAGGACGCACCCGGCGTCGCCGTCGCGGCGCCGGCGCTGATCCGCCGGACCTACCTGAGCCCCGCTGTCGACCAGTCCGCGCCCGCCGGGCCGGTCACGGTCCTCGGGATCCGGCCCGCGAGCGAGGCGCGCGTCCGCGATCTCCCGCTCGCCGCCGGCCGCGCGCTCTCCGGTGAGACCGCGTCGGAGAGCCTCGTGACCCAGACGCTCGCCGCGAGCGACGGCCTGGCGCTCGGCGGAACCGTGACGTTCCTCGATTCGAGCGGGGCTCCCGTCGACGTGAAGATCACCGGGGTGCTGGCCGGCGACGGGCCCCTCGTCGAGAGCGCCGGCCGAACGGTCGTCCTGCCCCTGGCGACGATGCAGAAGCTCTTCGGCGACAAGACCGTGAGCCGGATCGACATCGTCTCCGGTGAGGGTGCGACCCCGGCCGAGACCGCGTCCGCCATCGGCGTCGCGCTCACCGGCCAGCCCTACGTGCTGTCGTCGCCGGCGGACATCGCCGGGTCGCTCCGGTCGTCGAGCGCCGACTTCCGGTCGACGACGGCGATGATCGCCGCGGTCGCCCTGTTCGTGGGCGCGTTCCTGATCTTCAACACGCTGTCGATGACCGTGACCGAGCGGATTCGGGAGCTCG
Source organism: Candidatus Limnocylindrales bacterium (assembly GCA_051985205.1). Taxonomy (GTDB): domain Bacteria; phylum Chloroflexota; class Limnocylindria; order Limnocylindrales; family CSP1-4; genus CF-46. The sequence goes on from JBPYEM010000496.1 coordinate 1,265, forward strand.
CCCTGCTCCGCGCCGCCGGCGCGACGCGCCGTCAGCTCGTGGCCTTCGTCGCGACGCAGGCGATCACGATGGGCGTCATCGGGGCGATCCTCGGCGTCGTCCTGGGCCTCGGGCTCGCGGAGCTGATCGCCATCGAGCTCCGGTCCGTCCAGGCCATCCCCTTCGAGCGCGTGGATCCGCGCCCTCTGTCGATCATCCTCGTCGTCGCGATCGGGCTCGCCGTCACGGTGGCGGCGTCCATCGAGCCCGCTCGGCGCGCCGGCTCCATCCCGCCGGTCGAGGCCCTCCGGGACCGCTTGGATCCGGCGGCCGCCCGCCGCGCTCGGCTGCGCTGGCTCATCGGCGTCTTCGTCGTCGTCGGCATCGCCGGGCTGATCGTCTGGCCGCGCGACCTCGGCGTCGAGGGTCTCGCCCGATCCGCCGTGGTCTACCTGGTGCTCCTCGCGGCGGTCCTGGTCGCCCGGCCCGTCCTCGGGCTGCTCGGGCGACTCGCGGGGCTCCCGTTCCGTCTCACCTTCCGGGCGGAGGAGCGACTCGCCCGTGCCGCGATCGCCCGGGATCGAAGCCGAACGACGCTGACCGTCGGTGCTCTCGCCGTCGGGCTGGCCATGGTCGTCGCGGTCGGCACGGTCGCTCACCAATCCCGGCTCGCGGCATCGGAATGGCTGCGGGAGGTGATCCCCGGCGACGAGCTGCTCACGTCGATCCGGCCCGTCGCGCTGGACGAGGACGTCCTCGGCGAGCTGCGCGATACCCCGGGCGTCGTGCGCGTCAGTCCGATCGCGACGTTCGACGTCGCCCGGAACGGCGTCCGGCTCGACGCCGCCGCGGTCTCGGGAAGCGACCTCCTCGCCGACGGGCGTCTGCAGTTCGTCGCCGGTGACCGGACACGGGCGCTGGGCGCGCTCGACGGGGGCGGCGCGACCGTCCTGCCGCAGTCCGTGGCCGCTCGAACGGGACTGGCCGTCGGTTCGACGCTGACGCTTGCCG
>JBPYEM010000497.1:0-2360 GCA_051985205.1 Candidatus Limnocylindrales bacterium
GAAGCCGGCGACGATCTCGCTGTCGGCCTCGGTCAGGTCGAACGGCGTCCGGTTCGCCTCCGCGGTCGCGGCGATGAAGAAGATCAGCGCGCCGAGCGGCTGGCGGAAGACGAACCAATCCGTGAACCAGCCGGACTGCATCTCGCTAATCCGGTTCAGGCTCATCGTCCCCGCGAGGATCAGCAGCCCGACGACCGACAGGGTCAACGGGATCTCGTAGCTGACGACCTGGGCCGCGGAGCGCAGCCCGCCCAGGAGGGAGTACTTGTTGAACGACGACCAGCCGGCCATCAGGAGCCCGACGACCGTCAGGCCGCCGACGGCGAAGAGGTAGAGCAGGCCGATGTTGAGATCCTGGCCGAAGATCCCCGGCGCGAACGGCAGGATCAGCAGCGACATCACCGCCGACATGTAGACGACGACCGGGGCGAAGGTGAAGACGAGGCGGTCCGACCCGGTGGGGCTGAAGTCCTCCTTCATCAGCACCTTGAGCCCGTGGACGACCGACAGGAGCGAGCCGAACGGACCAACGCGGTCCGGCCCGATCCGGAGGTTCATCAGGGCGATGATCTTCATCTCCATGTAGATGATCAGGAAGGCGGTCGGGACGCTCATCAGCAGGACCGCCGTGGCGGCGACGACGAAGCGGACGAGCCAGATGTTCGCCGCGAGGAAGTCGACGATCGGCTTGCCGGCGACGAACACCACGATCAGCAGGCCGGCGGTGAGCACGATCAGCAGCGGGATGATCGTGAAGACGACCTTCCCGGCCAACGTCAGCCGGTTCCAGGAGCGGGCGACCGCCGTCACGCCCCAGGCCCGAGTGACGCCCGGTCATCACCCCGTCGGTCGGGGATCAGGCTCTCGCCGCGGCCATTCGAGAAACGTCGGTCGGCGACGGCGTCGCTGCCCCCGCTTGCCCCGACGACTCGGGCCGTTCGCCGGGGGACGATCACTTGTCGACCCCGCCCATGATCGGATCCAACGACGCCATCACGGCCATCGCGTCGGCGATCAGGTGGCCGGGCATCAGCACCCCGACCGACTGGAGGTGGACGAACGAGGGGTCGTGGATCCGGAGGCGGAACGGCTGGTCCGTGCCGTCGCTGACGGCGTAGATCCCGTACTGCCCGCGCGGTGCCTCGATCGCGGCGTACGCCCGGCCCGGCCGCGGCCGCAGCAGTCGCGGCAGCTTCGCCAGGACCGGCCCGTCCGGCATGTTGTGGAGGCACTGGTCGATGATCCGGAGGCTCTGCTTCACCTCGTCCATCCGGACCAGATAGCGGGCGAGGCAGTCGCCCTCCTCACGCGTCGGGATGTCGAACTCGAGCTCCGGGAACACGGAGTAGGGGTGGGCCCGGCGCATGTCGAACGGGATGCCGGTCGCCCGCAGGTTCGGCCCGGTCATGCACATCCGGAGAGCCGTCTCGCGGTCGATCCGGCCCAGGCCGCGCATGCGCCGGACGAAGATCTCGTTCTGGTTCAGCAGGTCCAGGTTCGCCTCGATCTGCGTCGCCGCCCGGCTCATCCAGTCGCCGAGGCGGCTCATGAAGTCATGGTTGATGTCGCCGTTGACGCCGCCGATCCGGTAGTAGTTGAACAGCAGCCGCTGGCCCGTCACCGCAGCGAGCATCTCCGCGATCTCGTCGCGCTCGATGAAGCTCCACAGGATCGGCGTGAGGCCGCCGAGGTCGAGCGCCATCCAGCCCATGAACAGGGAGTGCGAGAGGATCCGGTTCAGCTCGCTGGTCAGCACGCGGATGTACTCGGCCCGGCGGGGCACCTGGACGTCCAGCAGCTTCTCGTAGGCGATGACCGGCGCCCACTCCATGAACAGGGAGCTGATGTACTCGAGCGGGTCGACCTGGCTGATCGTCTGGTGGTAGTCCGCGTTCTCGCAGAGCTTCTCCACGCCGCGATGGAGATAGCCCAGGACCGGGTCCAGGTCGACGACGTTCTCGCCGTCGAGCTTCAGGACGATCCGGAGCACGCCGTGGGTCGACGGGTGCTGGGGGCCCATGTTGATGAACATCTCGCCGTCGCCGAGCGTGTAGAACTCCGCCTCGCGCTCCGTGCGGGGCGGGTACGGCGGGACCGGCTCGAAGACCCCGAGATCCTGGTCCAGCTGCACACGCGGGTCGTCGGATGGCTTCTCGCGGTAGCCGCCGCGCGGCGGAGCAGCGGTCATGCCGGCGTCTTCCGGATGGCCACCGACGGCCGGGAGTTGCGCGGCCCGTGGGTCTGCTCCATGTGGCGGATCCCCGCGCCGGGCGACCGGGCCGCGTCGTCGGCGAGATAGAAGTCCTTGCGGAGCGGGAACGCCTGGTAGTCCGGCGGCATGTAGATCCGGCGGAGGTCGC
>JBPYEM010000498.1:0-10906 GCA_051985205.1 Candidatus Limnocylindrales bacterium
GAGCAGTACATCGACGACGCGATCAAGGGCGACGCGCGGCTGAACCCGCCGCAGTCGATCCTCGACAAGCTCGTCGAGCTGCTGTACCTGCCGCCGGCCGACGCGGACAAGTACACCCAGCGCTGGAACGCGCTCCGCGCCTAGGTGGCGGCTCCGTCGGTCCCGGCCGGCGCTGCCCCAGCGGAGGCCGGCCGGGCCTCGACCGAGCTCGGCCGGTCGATCGCGCGCGCTTCGCTCGTCGAGCGGCTGACCGGCCTCGTCTTCGTCCTGCCGGGCGTGGCCTGGCTGGCGGTGTTCTTCCTCGCGCCGCTGGTGATCATCCTGGTCGTCAGCCTCGGCTCGCGCGACGCCGGCGGCCACATCACGCTCGCCAATCCCGGGCTGCAGAACTATCTCCAGGCGACCCGCCCGGAGTACCTGCCAGCGTTCGCCAACTCGCTCCGCTACGCCCTGGTCACCACGGTGCTGTCCATCGCCATCGGCTACCCGATCGCGTACTGGATCTCGCGCTATGGCGGACGCCGCAAGATCCTGCTGCTCATCCTGATGATGCTGCCGTTCTGGACCAGCTACCTCATCCGGACCTACGCCTGGATGATCATCCTCCGCGACAACGGCGTCCTGAACTGGGTCCTCCAGTCGATCGGTCTGACGAGCGACCCGATCCCGTTCCTGAACACGGACTTCGCGGTGATCCTCGGCATGACGTACGGCTTCCTGCCGTTCGCGATCCTGCCGATGTACGTGTCGATCGACCGGCTGGACCGGCACCTCGTGGAGGCCGGTCGCGATCTCTATGCCAGCGGTCGGAGTGCGTTCCTCCACGTGACCCTGCCGCTCACGATGCCGGGGATCATCGCGGCCGCGATCCTCACGTTCATCCCGGCGATCGGCGACTACGTGACGCCCGACCTCCTGGGTGGCGCGCAGACGACGACGATCGCCAAGGTGGTCCAGGTGATCTTCACGAGCGGGCGCGATTGGCCGTACGGGTCCGCCCTCGGGTTCATCCTCATGGTGGTGACCCTCAGCGGCACCCTCGTGGCGCTCCGGACGCTCCGCCGGGAGGTGCTCGGGTGATCCCGAGGCGGCCGGATCCGGGGCGGGTGATCAGGCCGCGTGGACACCGCGGCCGCCCGGATCGGGCGCGGTTGGGTGGAGTGCGCCCGGCCAGCGTGGACGGTCGGCGATGACCCGCGAGCGCAACCGCTGGCTGACGGCGCTCGCCGTCGCGACCTACGCGTTCCTCTTCGCCCCGATCGTGGTCCTGATCATCTTCAGCTTCAACGTCTCGCGGCGGAACTTCGTCTGGCTGGGCTTCACGACCGACTGGTATCCGCGGCTTTTCCAGAACCACGACCTGCTGGACGCGTTCGGGGTGACGATGCAGGTCGCGGTGATCGCGGTGATCGGGTCCACGATCCTGGGGTCGCTCCTCGGCCTGGGCCTCGCCCGGCTCCGCTTCCGCGGCAGCGGGGCGACGGAGACGCTGATCCTGTTGCCGATGGTCACCCCGGAGATCATCATGGGGATCAGCCTGCTGATCTTCTTCACCCAGCTGTTCGGGCTGAACGGATCACTGGGGCAGATCGCGATCGCCCACGTCACGTTCTGCATCTCGTACGTCGCCGTGACCGTCCGGGCGCGGGCATCCGGCATGGATCCGCGGCTCGAGGAAGCCGCGCGCGATCTGGGAGCGAGCGCGTGGGGCGCGTTCTGGCACGTGACGCTGCCGTTGATCGCGCCGGCCGTCGCAGCGGGTGCGATGCTCGCGTTCGCCCTCTCCTTCGACGATCTCGTGATCACGTCGTTCAACACGGGCGTGGGATCGACCACGCTGCCGGTCGCGATCTACAGCGCGATCAAGCTGGGTGTCTCACCCCAGATCAACGCGATCTCCACGATCATCGTGGCGGTCGTGTCGATCGCCCTCTTCATCGCCTGGCGCCTGGGCGCCTTCCGGTCCGCCGAGCGGGCGGTCGTCGCGGAGGAGGCCGCGGCGGCCTGACGGTCGAGGCGCCCGGCGAGCGCCTCGCTCGTCGCCAAACGCTCCCCGCGCTAGCCCAGCGGCACCTGCTTCTTGGGGTCGATGAACGGGATCGCGGCGGTGCGCCCCGCGACCCGCGACCCGTCCGGGCCGACGATCTCCAAATCCCTGCCGGGACCGGACAGCTCGATCGGCAGCCAGACGTAGCCGATGTTCTTCTCCAGGCGCGGCGACCAGATCAGGTCGGTCACCGTGCCGACGGCACGGCCATCGACCAGCGCCGGTCGCTTCTCGGCGATCTCGAACGGGAGCGCGTCGCCCTCGACCTCGACGCCGACGAGCTTCCGCGACACGCCCTCGACCCGGATTCGCTCCAGGGCGGCCTTCCCGATGTAGTCGGCCTCCTGCGGCTCGACGAGCCGCTCCAGGCCCATGACCTCGAACGGGTTGTTCTCGATCGTCATGTCCGAGCCGTAGTTGAAGATGCCCGCTTCGATCCGGCGCGCCTCGCACGGCGCGATCGGGCGGATGTCGTGCGGCGCGCCCGCCTCCATGATCCGGTCCCAGAGGTCGCCGCCCCGAGACCCATCCCGGAGATAGACCTCGTAGCCGACCTCGCCGGTCCAGCCCGTCCGGCTGATGACGACCGGGATCCCGTCGACGGAGGTCTCGGCCGTCCAGTAGTAGCGGAGGTCGGCGACGGCGTCGCCGAACAGCTGCCGGATCACGTCCTTGGACCGCGGGCCCTGGACCTGGACGGGGTGGACGTCCGGCTCCCGGACGGTCACGTCCAGCCCGGAGTAGATCGCCGCGCCGCGCGCCCACAGCCCGGCATCGCTGTCGGCGAGGGCGAGCCACCAGCGGTTCTCCTCGACCCGGAGGAGGACCGGGTCGTTGACGATGCCGCCGTCCTCGGCCGTGATCAGGACGTATTTGCCCTGACCCACGGCGCACTTTGTCAGATCACGGCACGTCAGCCGGTTCGTGAACTCCGACGCGTCGGGTCCGGTGATCTCGACGATCCGCTCGACGCCGACGTCCCAGAGGGTCACGCCGTTCAGCAGCGCCCAGTACTCCTCGACCGGGTCCGCGTAGTAGCCGGGCAGGAGCATGTGGTTGTAGATGTCGTAGGCGCTGCAGCCGGCCGCGAGCGTCTTCTCGAAGAACGGCGAGCGCCGGTACCAGGGACCGAAATAGAGCGTCGAGGATGATGCGCCCTCGGCGACGAACGGGGTCGCGGTGGTCATCCGGGTCCTCCTGCCTGGCTCGTGGCGCGCGCCCGGGCCGTGCCCCGGGCATGACGGACGCCGAGCTCATGGCCATGCGTGGCTTCGTGGGCGAGTGGTTCGTTCTGCCAGCCTTCCGCCGCCGGATCGCCCCGCCGGCGCGATTCCTTGACCTCGCGCACGCTCGATCGGCCGTCGTTGGCATACCGGTCCGCGCACATCAGGTCGAACGCGTGGACGGAGTCCTCCTGGTTGGAGTACCGGCCCGCCGTGTAGGCACGGGACGCCGTCCCCTGCTGCTGGAGCTCGCAGACGTGCCAGTCCTGGCGGTTCGTGAGATCCCAGAAGTCGATCGCATCGGACGGGTCGAAGTCGTCCCGGGCGATCGTGTCCGGGTGGAAGAACCAGTCGCAGTGGATCACCGATCGCTCGGCGGACACCGGCCGGACCTGGTGGGTCATCAGGTAGTCCGGGTGGAGGCTCATCAAGAGGTTCGGCCAGACCACGTAGTAGTAGATCCGCTGGAGGTCGTCGCCGTCGATCCCGGGCAGGGCCGGGCGGCCGCGGTTGTGGCCGTCCGTCGACATCGTCTCCGCGTTTGCCACGAGCTCCATGTAGCCGCCTTCCCACGGCCCGTCCGTGAGGTAGTTGCGGCCCATGTCATACGGCGTCAAGCGGTTGAGCTGGGGGTGGATCCCCGGGCAGTGGTAGCACTCCGAATAGTTCTCGGCGATGGCCTTCCAGTTCGCATTCACCTCGTAGCTGATGCGTCGCGCGCGGCGGAGCGAGGCGAAGTCGAACCGCTCGAAATGCCCCGGCAGGTCCTCGAGGACCTCGACGAGCGGGCGGGCGGCGGGGTCCAGGTTCAGGAACACGAAGCCCTGCCACGTTTCGCAGCGGACGGGGACCAGGGAGTTCTCCGCCGGCTCGAAGTCGATCAGGTCGTCCGTGTGCTTCGCCCGCTGCAGGCGGCCCTCGAGGTCGTAAGTCCAGGCGTGGTACGGGCACTGGATCCGGACGAGCCGTCCGCAGCGGTCCCCTTCGAGGATCGTCGAGCCGCGGTGGCGGCACACGTTGTGGAAGGCGCGGAGGGTGTCGTCCGGCCCGCGGACGACCATGACGTTCTCGCCGCCGACCGACGCGAGGAAATACTCGCCGCGGTTCGCCGCCTCCTCCGCCCGGCCGACGCAGATCCATTCCTGTCCGAACCAGTGCTCCTGCTCGAAGGCGAAGATCGCGGGTTCGTGGAAGACCCGCGGCGGGAGCAGACGAGCCGCCTTGAACGGCCGTCGGACGGCCTCCAGCTCCGCGTCCGTCAGGAGGTGCCGAGCGATCCGCGGCGCCGTCGGGGAGGCGCTGGGCGAGGCGATCGGGGGCGTCGCAACCATCGCCGGATCGTGACGCCGCCGATTTCTATTGCCTCTCGCGTTCCATCGTGCGGACCTGAGGGGGGCGGCGGACCTGAAGGGCGCGGCCGCCGGCGCGGCTGACCGGCGGGAGTCAGCCCAGCGTGACGACCTCGCGCCATCGCGGGATCTTCGTCTCCAGCCCGAGCGCCTGGACCTTCGGCTCCATCACGATCTGGGCCTCCGGATCGCCATGGACGAGGAACACGGTCTTCGGAAAGCCGGCGTCGCCGGCGTGCTTTCCGTCGGCGAAATGGCGGAGCCAGTCGAGCAGCTCGCCCTCATCGGCGTGAGCGCTGAAGCCGCTGATCGAGCGAACCTTGCAGCGGACCTGCCGGACCTGGCCATCGAGCCGGACCGTCGTCGCGCCCGCCTGGAGGTGCGCACCGAGCGTGCCCTGGCCCTGGTAGCCCACGAACAGCAGCGTGGCGCCCGGATCGTCGATCAGGTTCCGGAGGTGCCCCAGCACGCGCCCGCCGGTCAGCATCCCGTTCGAGGCGACGATCATGTACGGCCGCGGCGTCGAGTCGATCTTCTGCGACTCGTGGATGTCCCGCGTCTCCGTCTGGTTGGGGTAATCGAGCGGCGTGTTCCCGCTCGCGAGCAGCTGCCGCGTCTCGTCGTCGAAGTAATCGGCGTGGCGTCGGTAGATGTCGGACGCCTTCGACGCCATCGGCGAGTCCAGGAACAGCGGGAGCTCCGGGATCCGACCCGCCTCGAGGAGCCGGTCCAGCTCGTACACGATCTCCTGCGTGCGACCGATCGCGAATGACGGGACGAGGAGCACCCCGCCGGCGTCATGGACCATCTGGACGGTCTCGGCGAGGATCCGGATCGCCTCGTCCTCCGGCTCGTGCTCGCGCCCGCCATACGTCGACTCGCAGAGGACGTAGTCCGCGTCGGTCTGGATCGTCGGGTCGCGGATGATCGGCGTGTTCGGGCGGCCGAGATCGCCGGAGAAGACGATCGTCGTCTCCCGCTCCGGGCCCTTGCCGCCGGGCCCACCGGCTTCCACGCGGACGCGGATGATCGCCGAGCCGAGGATGTGGCCCGCGTCGAGGAACGTGGCGTGGACGCCGGGCGCGATCTCCAGCTCCTGCCCGTAGTCCGTCGCCTGCAAGTGGGTGACGGCGGCCTCCGCGTCCTTGGCGGTGTAGAGGGGCGCGTCGAGGTCGACCTGGACCTGCGGCGGTTGCGCCCGCAGGTCCGCCTCGACGTCGAAGTCAGGATCTCCGCCGCCGCGGAATGACGGGAGATGGGGCTCCGGCATGCCGGGTGCCGTCTGGGTCGCGACGGGGACCTCCTCGGAGACCGCCGCCGAGGTCACCGTTGCCGCGTCGGGCGCGACCGGCGGAGGAGTGCCTCCCGCCGCAGACGGCGGCGTGCCGCCGTCGGTCGCCGACACTGGCGTGCCATCGCCGGTGGCCGACGTCGGCGTGGCATCGCCGGTTGCCGACGTCGGCGTGGCATCGCCGGTCGCCGACGGCGGCGCGGCAACGGCCGAGGCGGCTCCCGACGGGGCGTTCGCCGCCAGTGGCGGTGGCGCATCGTCGACGGTCTCGTGCTCCACGGGTGCCGGGATCTTGCCGGCGGCGATCTCCAGGGCCTCCTCGTAGGCGGCCTGTTCCTTGCGGTCGTCCTCCGCGGCGCGGTCGGGATGCTCCCGCTCCCAACGAGCCTCGCGTTTCGCGAACTCCTCCTGCAGCCGCCCCGAGTCGAGGAGCACGAGCTCCGCGAGCTCGCACGTTCCCTTCGTTGCGATCACGCGGCCGCGGTAGCCCTCGTTGACCAGGTGCGGGATGAGCCCGCAATGGTCGAGGTGGGCGTGGGTCAGCAGCATCACGTCGATCGTGGCCGGGTCGTACGCCAGCGGGATCCGGTTCCGCATCGCCTCGTTCGGGCTGCCCTGGAACAACCCGCAATCGATGAGGACCCGGGCACGGCCGGTGTCGAGGAGGTATTGCGACCCGGTCACGGTCGTCGCACCGCCGAGAAAGTGGAGATCCATGCGCGGAGTGTGCAACGTGTCGGCCGGACGCGCCGGGGACGCAGGCGAGCAATGTCGTGACGCATCAGGATCGATGGCGACGACGGATCATCATCGGGACCACCGTTCCACTCACCGCTGAGGGAGCAGCCATGGCCAGCTATTCGTTCACCACCGTGTGGCGCCATCAGGCGCCGATCGAGGCCGTCTACGATGCGATCGCGGATTCGCTCCGGTGGCCCGAATGGTGGCCGACGGTCCTCGCGGTCAAGGAGCTGAAGCCCGGCGACCCGGTGACCCTGGTCGGCACCGTTCGCCGGTGCACCTTCAAAGGATCGCTCCCCTACACCCTGACCTTCGATGCGACCGTGACCGACACCGCCAGGCCGCACACGCTCGCGGGCACGGCGGCCGGTGAGCTCGACGGAACCGGCGTCTGGACCCTCACGGAGGAGCCCGGCGGAGTCACGGCCGCGCGATACGACTGGAACATCCGGACGACACGCTGGTGGATGAATCTGCTGGCCCCACTGGCGGGCGGCCTGTTCAAGACGAATCACGACTACGTCATGCGGGCTGGTGCCGCCGGTCTCTGCACGCGGCTGGGCGGCGTCAGCGGGACCTGCGCGTGGCTCGATGAGGCCTCGGAGCCGCGCGCCGCCTGAGGTCCACTCGCGGCAGACGCGAGCCCCTCGGCCGATCCCTCGGCCGACCGAGTCACCGGCCGACCGGGTAACCGGCCGACCGACCGGCCGGATCAGCCGATGGCGGTCATCACGATCGCGTCGACCGCGATCGCGGCGAACAGCAGCGTCAGGTACGAGATCGAGTACTTGTAGAGCCGGATGGCCCCGGTGGTCGACTCCTCCTCGGAGTCGCCACGCCGCCACAGCCCGAAGGCCTGGCGCAGGAAGAGCGCCCCGAGGACGAGCGCGGCGACGAGGTAGATCGGGCCCATCCGGGCGACGGCGAACAGGACGAGCGAGATCGCGACCATCAACACCGTGTAGAGCGCGATCTGGCGGGTCGTCTCGGGGATGCCACGGACGACGGGCAGCATCGGCACGCCGGCCGCGGCGTAGTCCTTCCGGATCCGGAGCGACAGCGCCCAGAAGTGCGGCGGCGTCCAGTAGAAGACGAGCGCGAAGAGGATCAGCGCGGGGATCCCGACGTTGCCCGTCACCGCCGCCCAGCCGATGACCGGCGGGAGTGCCCCCGCGGCGCCCCCGATGACGATGTTCTGGGGCGTCGACCGCTTCAGCAGCATCGTGTACACGATCACGTAGAACGCGATCGCGAGGAGGCCCAGGAACGCGGCGACGAGGTTGACGAAGAAGGCGAGGATCCCGAACGCGAGGGCCCCGAGGACGAGGCCGAACACCACGGCGCGCTCGGGGTCGACCTGGTGGGCGGGCAACGGTCGCCGCCGCGTCCGGGTCATCAGCTCGTCGATGTCGCGGTCGAGATAGCAGTTGATCGCATTGGCGCTGCCGGCAGCCAGCGTCCCACCCACGAGCGTCCACACCGTCAGCCATGCCCAGTGGCCCAGCTGGACGCCGGGCACGAAGCGGGTCGCGAGGACCATCGCCGGGACGGTCGTGACGAGCAGCAGCTCGATGATCCGCGGCTTCGTCAGGGCGATGTAGGCGCGAACCGTGTCGCCGGTCGTCCGGCGATCGGCGCCGCGGAGCGCTTCGTCGCGGCCGGCATCGGTCGCGTCGCCGAGTTCGGCGTCCGCCGGCGCGGTCCGTGCCTCGAGGTACGACACCGCGACGAGCCCGACGAGGAGCGCCCAGATGATCGCGCCGAGCGCGAGATGGAGGGTCTGCGTCCAGCCTGACAGCGCGGTGAGGATCTGCAGCCCGCCGACCACCGCCTGCACGGGGAAGAGGACCGCGGCGATGAGCGCGAGGCGCGTGATCGGCCGGGTGCGCGGGCGGCGGCGCCAGGCAGCGATGAGGACGCCCGCGACGATCAGCCCGACGACGATCGCCACCCAGCGATGCAGCACGTGGGCGGAGTTCGCGTCCGTGAGGGCCGGGAAGAGCGAACCGTTCATCAGCGGCCAGTCCGGGAAGACGAACCACTGCGACGTCGCGGTCACGTGCGAGCCGAACAGCAGCAGCGCGAACACCGATCCTGCGCCCAGCGCGGCGACGAGGGTGAAGCGCTGGCTGCCGTGGCCGGTGAGCCGGGCGGGATAGAGCGAGCGGGCGAGGATCCAGACCAGCAGCCCCACGAGCGCCATCGCGCTCGCCAGATGCGCCGTCACGGACTCGCCGGAGTTGCCCTGCCGGACGGTCTCCATCCCCAGCCAGGCCTGGAACCCGACGAGGATGACGGCGACGACGGTCGCCGCGACGAGCAGACGGCGTCGACGCACGTCGACGACCGCGAGGATCGCCAGCCCCAGGACCTCGAGCCCGATCACCGCCGCGACCGTTCGGTGGACCCATTCGATCCAGGCCTTCGGATCGTTGAGGGCCGGGATCACCTGGCCGTGGCAGAGCGGCCAGTCGGGACAGCCCAGGCCGGACCCGGTTGCGCGGACGATGACCCCGATCGTGACGAGGAGGATCGCCGTGACGACGGTCGCCGACGCGAGCTTCTGGAAGCGGGTCAACGAACTCCTCGGGGGCCGGGTGCGACAGGATCCGGGGGGACGCGCCGCGAGCCGTGCTGCGCGGCCGACATTCTACCGCCGCTCCGGCGTTCGACGTTCAGATCGATGGGTCAGGGTGCGACGGGCGTCGAGGCCAGCCGCCTCTCAGAATGCGGGCGTGAGCGAGCGGCCGTAGGCTACCGCCATGCACCTCCCCACCCCGCGATCGGCGACGGTCGCGGCTGCGTGTCTCCTGTCCGTCACGATCGTCACCGCGGCCTGCAGCTCGACCGGCCCAGCGCCCACGTCGAGCTCACCAGCCGCCTCCGTCGTCGGGCCGGCCGGTTCGCCGTCCTTCCTCCCGGTCCCGGTCTCGTCGGAGTTCGGCGTCGGCCAGAACCGGGTCATCTTCGGCCTCCTCGATGCGTCTGGACAGAAGTCCGCCGCCACTCCGGATCGCTCGCTGTCGATCGCCTACCAGGGCCCGAACGGTGCCGCGATCCCGGCGTCCCCCGCGGAGTTCATCTGGGCCATCGACGGCGTGCGGGGTGTCTACGTCGGTCAGGCGAAGTTCATGGCCCCGGGCGCATGGACCGCGAACTTCACCAGTCAGGCGCCCGGCTCCCCTGCCGCGACCGTGTCGTTCTCGCTCGACGTCAAGGACAAGGTCAGCGTGATCGCACCGGGTGACGCCGCACCGTCGGTGAAGACGCCGACGCTCGCGGACGTCGGCGGCGACGTCGCGAAGATCTCGAGCGACCCGAACCCGGAGAAGCGGTTCTACGAGACGTCGGAAGCGGACGCGCTCGCGGCCCACAAGCCGTTCGTGCTGATCTTCGCCACGCCCAAGTTCTGCAAGTCGGCGACGTGTGGTCCGACGCTCGACAAGCTGAAGCCGGTCGCCAACGCCCATCCCCAGATGACGTTCATCAACGTCGAGCCCTACAAGCTCGAGTTCACCAACGGCTCCCTTCAGCCGGTCCTCACGAACAACGACCTGACCCCGGTCCCCGCGACGCTCGCCTTCAAGCTCCAGACCGAGCCGTACGTCTTCGTGGTCGGGAGCGACGGCAAGGTGACCGCGTCGTTCGAGCTGGTCTTCGCACCCGACGAGATCGACGCGGCGATCCGGGCGGTCGAGGCGGGCTGATCACGAGGGCCGAGGGCTCGCCGAGATCGCCGGGCCAAGGTCGCTAGGGCGCGTCCTCGAGCCGAACGGCGACGAGGGCGCCGGACTCCTCGACGTAGGTCACCCGAACCGGCACGAGGCTGACCTTGTGCTCCGCCAGATGGCCCGGTGGGAACGTGGTGGCGTTCTCGACCGTGCCGACCCGGAAGTCGACGGTGCGGCCATCCTGGGTGCGGATCGAGAAGCCTTCGACGTCCGTCAGGCTCGTCGCCTGGACCGCGACGACCACGCCCGTCTCGACTCGCCGGCCGGGCCCGCCGAGGACCGTCGCGGCGATGACGGCCAGCAGGACGACGGCGACCGCGGCCGCGACGAGGAGTGCGCCTCGCCGCCGGGCACTCGTCAAGCGCCCGTCCCGCTGCTCCCGGGCACGTGGAGCGGCGTCCGGTCGGCGCAGCGTGGACAGGTCTCCGGGCCAGGCTCGTAGGTCGGAAGGTCCAGGTGCCAGAGCGCCCGCAGCGGGTAGCTCCGGCCGGTCGATGGGGAGGTGAGGGTCGCCATCCCGCCGC
>JBPYEM010000499.1:0-2454 GCA_051985205.1 Candidatus Limnocylindrales bacterium
TCCGGCTCGCCACCGTCGTGGCCCCGCCCGCACCGCCGGCCGAGGTCGTCCCGCGGACGATCACCCTCAGCGAGCGGGCGTCGATCATCCGCGCCGCCATCCGGGGCGCGGGTTCGGTCGTCCTCCAGGACCTCCTCCGTGGCGTTCGCGACCGCGTCGTCGTCGCCGTCACGTTCCTCGCGATGCTGGAGCTGATGAAACGACGCGAGATCGTCGTCACCCAGGACGCTCCATGGGCTCCGATCGTCGCGCGAGCGACCACCCCCGCGGAGCGCGGTGACGTGGCCGTCGTGGAGGACCAGCCGCTCGACGAAGCGCTGGAGTCGTTCGCGTGACCGACGACGGCGCGGCGGAGGTCGACTCGGCGGGGTTCGACTCGGCGGAGTTCGACTCCGCGCAGTTCGACGTCGATGCCGGCCCCATCCAGGAACGGTTGACGGAGGCCCAGCTCGAGGCCTTGCTCTTCATCGCCGAGAAGCCGCTGAGCCGTCGCGAGATTGCCGCGCTCGCGGGTGTCGACCGGGCGACGGTCGATTCGCGGCTCGGCGATCTCGAGGTGTCGCTCGCGGGCCGCGGCATCCGGGTGATCCTGTCGGGCGACCGCGTCGAGCTGGTGACGGCGCCGGATGCGGGAGCGCTGATCGCCCGCTATGTGGGCGCCGATGCCGTGCGGCTGAGCCCGGCCGCCCTCGAGACGCTGGCGATCGTCGCGTACCGGCAGCCGGTCACCAAGTCCGCCGTGGAGCGCATCCGCGGCGTCGATTCCGATTACACGATCCGGACGCTCCTCCACCGCCGGCTCGTCGTCGAGCTCGGCCGGTCCGATGCTCCCGGCCGACCGTTCCTCTACGGCACCGGGTTCGAGTTCCTGGAACGGTTCGGTCTGACCACACTCGACGAGCTTCCACCGCTCGACGTCGACGTGGCGGGCGTTGAGCTGGCCGCCAACGGGAATGGCGCGGTGTCGAACGAGGCGGTCGCCGGACCGGACCCGGGGGCCTGATGCCGCCGGAGCGCCTCCAGAAGGTGCTCGCCGCAGCCGGCGTCGCCTCGCGGCGAGCGAGCGAGGACCTGATCGCGGCGGGCCGCGTGACGGTCGACGGGCGACGCGCCGTGATCGGCCAGCAGGTGGACCCGGACGTGGCCCGGATCGAGGTCGACGGCCGGCCGATCGCGGGCGCGGTCCGTACGACGTACCTGCTCCTCCACAAGCCAGTCGGGGTGACGTCGACGACCCGCGATCGCCATGCCGCGACGACCGTCCTGGACCTCGTCCCCACGGCGCTGATCCCGGACGGTGGCCGGCTCTACCCTGTCGGCCGTCTCGACCAGGACAGCGAGGGCCTCTTGCTGCTCACGAACGATGGGCCGTGGTCCGAGCGCGTGCTGCACCCCCGTTTCGGCGTCGAGCGCGAGTACGCGATCGGGCTGCGATCGCCGCTCGACCGCGACCAAGCCGCGGCCCTCGAGCGCGGGATCCCGCTCGATGAGGGTCATTCGACGCTGCATCACCTGCGGCCGATGACGACGACGGAGGCGGGCCGTCTCGTCGCTCTCCTTGATCCGCGACCTGTCACGGACCTCACCTGGTACCGGGCGACCCTGCGCCAGGGCTGGAAGCGGCAGCTCCGGCGGATGTTCGGCGCCGTCGACGCGCCGATCGAGCGGCTCGTCCGTGTCCGGATCGGGCCGGTTCGGATCGATGGGCTGCGGAGCAGCCGCGTCCGGCCGCTGAAGGCGCCGGAGGTCCGCGGTCTCGCCGGGGGCGGCGGAAGGTCTCGATGAGGGCGGTATCCTCGGTCGCGTGACCACCGCCCGTCCGGGTCTCGTCGTCGCCCTCGACGGGCCGGGCTCCTCCGGGAAGTCGAGCGTGGGGGCCGCGGCCGCGCTCCGGCTCCGATACCGGTTCTGCGATACGGGTCTCCTGTACCGGGCGGCGACGTGGCTCGCGCTGCAGCGCGCGGTTCGTGCCGACGATGCGGGAGGACTGGTTGCGCTCGTCACGGAAATCGCCCTCATCCCGGACGCCAACGGCCGCCTCGCCCACGTGTCGGTCAATGGCGAGGACGTGACGGACGACGTTCATTCGCCCGGCGTGGATGAAGCCGTCTCCGCCGTGAGCGGCGTGGCCGAGCTCCGGGCGGCGCTGCTCGACTGGCAGCGGAGCCTCGCTGCGGAGCCGGGCGGGATCGTGATGGCCGGGCGCGACATCGGCACCGTCGTGCTGCCGGACGCCGATTTGAAGATCTTCCTCGATGCGTCCGTCGAGGAACGGGCGCGTCGTCGCGCCGAAGAGCGCGGCGTCGATCCCGACAGCCAGGAGGGCCGGTTCATCCTGGCCCAGCTCCGTCGTCGCGACGACCTCGATTCGAACCGCGCTATCGCGCCGTTGCGACCTGCGGACGACGCGATCCACATCGTGACCGACGGCAACACGTTCGAGCAGACGGTCGA
>JBPYEM010000500.1:0-3602 GCA_051985205.1 Candidatus Limnocylindrales bacterium
TGGACGGTGATCGCCGCCGGAAGGCCGACGATTCGTTCGACGGGCCCTTCGACGTAGAGACTGACCCAGCGCGGCCGCATCCCGGCACGGACGTAGATCGGCAGCGCCCGGGGGTCGTCCGAGGCGAACGTCGATCGACGCTCCGCTTCGCCGAAGACCGCCTCCAGCAAGGGTCGACCGATCCCCTGGCCCAACCGATCCGGGCGAACGAAGAGGTCGGCCAGGTGTCGAGCCGGGCCCGCGTCGATCGCCGCACCGAACCCGACGACCAGTGGGCCATCGACCGCGACACGGGCGTGGCCGTTCGCCATCACGTGGCGCAGGTAGGGCCCGACGACGTCGGCGACGACCACCGGTCCGTCGTTGCCATGGGCCGCAAGGATCTCGCGGACGGCCGGGAGATCTTCGTCCGTCGCCTGGCGAATCGTGATCGACCTCGCCCCCGCCGTCGTCACCCTCCTGCCTCTCCAGCCGCGCCTCGAGGTGGCCGGCCGTACCGCGTCATCGTCTCCAGGAGCCGATCGTGCGGCAGGGCGTGGGCCACGATCCCGTCGCGACCGGTCATGGTCGTCGCCGCGACGAGTGCGTTGAGGATCGCCTCCTCGGTCGCCTCGATCGTGGCCTCGTAGAGCGGGCTGATCACGAAGTCGTTCAGCACGCGGACGTCCACCGTCAGCCGCGGATCCATGTGGAACGAGGTGCGCGGCAGGCGACGGTTGCCCGTCGCGAAGCAGAGGAAGAGGTCACCGCTCGAATGCGCGCCCGCGCCGCCCATCCTCCCGATTCCGAGCCCGGCTCGCTGGGCCAGCCGCTCGCACTGGTGGGGCAGGAGCGGCGCGTCCGTTGCGACGATCACGATGATCGACCCGGAGCCAGGCGGTGGCGCGTCATCGGTCCGCGCCGAGTTGCCGGTCCGTCGCGTCCCGCGCGCCGCAGTTGGGCCGGCCGTGGAGACCGGCCCGTCCTCGTCCTCGGCCCGGTACGGGCTCGGCACCTCCGTCGTCGGGATCGCCTCGCCGACCGGGACGCCATCGACGCGGAGCCGCTCGCGCCGGCCGTAGTTGGCCTGGACGAGCACGCCGACCGTGAAGCTGCCCGACGCCTCCTCGACGACCCGCGAGGCCGTCCCGATCCCGCCCTTGAAGGCGTGGCAGATCATCCCCGTCCCACCGCCGACGGCGCCTTCGTCGATGACGCCGTCGCGGGCCGCGGCCAGCGCCTCGTCGACGTGGTCGGCGGTCACGTGGAAGCCGTCGATGTCGTTCAGCAGGCCGTCCCACGTCTCGCCGACGACCGGTAGCGCCCAGTACGACGTCCCGAACGGCGGCTGCCGAACGGCATTGCGGATGATCCCGTCGCGGACGACGCCGACCGAGTGCGTGTTCGTGATCCCGATCGGCCCGGTCAGCATCCCGGCCTCGCGGATCCACTCGAGCCCGGTCAGCTCGCCGTTGCCATTGAGCCGGTGGGCGCCGGCATAGATCGGCTCCGTCCAGAGGTCGCCGTCATGGGGGACGATCATCGTGACGCCGGTGCGGACGGGGCCCTGGCCCACGACGAGCGGCCCGTCGCCGCGGATCACCGTCGCGTGACCCACCCGGACGCCGGCGACGTCCGTGATCGCGTTCGCCGGTCCGGTCCGGCCGTGGCCGATCGCGATCCCGAGGTCCCTCGCGCGCACCCTCACCTCTCTCGAGCAGCTCCGGGGTCGCGCGACGCGACCCGCCCGACCCCACCCCCGGCGGGCCATCCCTATCATCGCCCGGTGATCAGCATCCCGAGCGACCGTTCCGCGGGGGCGACGCGCCTCGTCCGGCTGGAACCAGTGCCGTGGCTCGCCGACGTGCGGCCGATCGACGCCGCCGAGGCGTTCCGCGACCTGCCCGGACTGGCGTTGCTCGAGAGCGCCCGACCAGGCCGGAACGCCCGATGGACGTTCCTGACGGCGGATCCCGTCGCCGTGCTGACGGAGCCGGCCGCGGGCGCGGACCCGTTCGCCGTCGCGCGGCGGTTGCTGGCGCGCCTGGCTCGGGCGGGGGTATTCGCGCGTGGCGAAGACGCCGTCGACCATCCGCCGTTCCTCGGCGGCCTCGTCGGGTACCTCGGTTACGAATTGGGCGATGTCCTCGAACGGCTGCCTGAGCCGCCGCCAGACGATCAGGGGCTGCCGCTCCTCCGGCTTGCCCTCCACGACTGGGCCATCGCGTGGGACCGGCGGACGGGAGCGGCCTGGCTCGGCGGTCGTGCGGTGGACGGGGCCGGGATTCGTCTCGACCGGCGCCTCGGCGACGTCCGGCACCGATTGGGTGCGAGCGCCCGTGCCCGGGAGCGCGGGGCCCCGACTCCCTGGCTCGCCGGACCGCCCCTCAATGGGGCCGGATCCTCGGAGCTCGCGTTTCGCTCGTCGCTGGATCGGCCCGCGTATGAAGCCGGCGTCGAGGCGATCCGGACGGAGATCGCCGGCGGCAGCATCTATCAGGCGAATTTGACCCGCCGCCTGGAGACCGCGTTCGATGCCGACCCGTGGCCCCTCTACCGGCGGCTCCGGACCGGCGATCCGGCCCTCTTCTCCGCGTACCTGGACCTGGGCGCCGGCGCGCCGGGTCACGGCTCCGTGGATGGCAGTGCCCCGGCCCGCCCGCGGGCGATCCTGTCGGCCTCGCCGGAGCCGTTCCTGGCGGTCGACCGAACGGGTCGCGTGTCGACGGACCCGATCAAGGGCACACGCCCGCGCGGCCGAACGCGCGCCGAGGATCGGGCGCTCGCCCGGCAGCTCCTCGGCTCGGCCAAGGATCGCGCGGAGAACGTGATGATCGTCGACGTCCTGCGCAACGACCTCGGCCGGGTCTGCCGGCCGGGGACGGTCCGCGTGCCCCGTCTGTGCCGGCTCGAACGAACCGCCGCCGTCCAGCACCTCGTCTCGACTGTCACCGGGCAGCTGGCCGCCGACCGGGACCCGTTCGACCTGCTGACCGCGGCGTTCCCCGGCGGGTCCATCACCGGCGCCCCGAAGATCCGCGCGCAGCAGATCCTGCGACGGCTGGAGCCCACCCGCCGCGGCCCGTACACCGGGGCGCTCGGCTGGATCGGGCCGGACGGCGCGATGGCGACCTCGATCCTGATCCGGTCGTTCGTCGCCGATGGCGCTCGCCTCAGCCTCCACGTCGGCGGGGGGATCACCGCCCGGAGCACGCCGGCCGACGAATGGGCCGAGACCGTCGCCAAGGCCCACGGGCCGCTCGACGCGATCGGTGGGCGCGAGATCGCATGACGCCCGCGAGAGGCCAGCGGTGACGGACTCCGGCGAGCGGCTGAAGACCGCCGGCCGGCCGGGCGTCCAGTCGACGCCCGCCATGGGCACTTCGCCGAGCCACGTCTGGGTCGACGGCCGGATCGCCGAGGCGACGGCGCCGGCCCTGACCGTCTTCGACCGGGGCTTCCAGCTCGGCGACGGCGTCTTCGAGACGCTGCGCGTCCGCGGCGGCCGGCCGACGGAGCTCCCGGAGCACGTCGCTCGGCTGCAGCGATCGGCGGCCGGTCTGGGCATCCCCTTGCCGGACGACATCGGCCGGTCGCTCGAGCTCGCCATCGACGACCTGCTG
>JBPYEM010000501.1:0-13923 GCA_051985205.1 Candidatus Limnocylindrales bacterium
CGCGATCGATGAAGACGATGCCGCGGCGGTCCGCGGGCCCGCCGTCCGGATTGAGGTACGGGTCGAGCATCGCCCCCGTGAACGTCTCGAGGACGCCGTCGAGCATCAGCTTCACGCTGTTGGCCCGGACCCGTCCAGCGGACCCCGTGCGGGATCGCTCGACCCGCTCGTCCGCCTGTTCGATGCCGCGCTCCCGGTCCCACCACAGCGCGAGCTCGATGCGGGCGGTGACCCAGCCCGCCTCCGCCGCCGCCCGGTAGATGCCCTGGTTCCGCGGCTCCACGATCGCGTCCTGCCAGGCGGTGATGCCGAGCGAATGGAGATAGCCCTGGGCGAGCCGCAGGCCCTCGAGGAGGAGCTCGTCGCTGTCCGGCGGGATGAGCCGCCCGACGAGATCCATCGCCCCTTCATGAAGCGCGCCGGTCGCGGTTCCGTCCAGGTCGCGCTCGATCCGTCCGTGGGCGGGGTCGGGAGTGTCACGCCCGATCCCGGCGAGCTCGATGGCCTTCGTGTTGACCCACGCGGAATGGCCGTCGCGATTCGGAAGGAACGCCGGACGATCGGGCACGATCGCGTCGAGATCCTCGCGGCGTGGCAGCCCGTTCGGGAAATCCGCCATCGACCAGCCGCTGCCGATGATCCAGGGCTCGTCGGGATGGCCGGCCACGTACTTGCGGATCGTCGCGAGCACGCCGTCGCGACCGACGCCGTCGCGAACATCGCACTGCAGCCGGTCGACCCCCCCGGAGATCGGGTGGATGTGCGCGTCCTGGAACCCGGGCACCAGGAGCCGGTCGCGGAGATCGACGACCCGCGTCCGCGGACCGATCAGTCCGGCGATCTCCGACGCCGCGCCCACCGCGACGATCCGATCGGCTCGAACCGCGACGGCCTCCGCCCGCGGTCGAGCGGCGTCGACGGTGTGGACGTGGCCACCGGTGAGGACGAGGTCGGCGGCGCCGTCGGACGTCGAGGCGCGGTCGGACGACATGCGGCCGAGGATGCCACCGAGGTCACGGTACCGCTGGGACGGTCCGGCCCGCGGGACGGGACCGGCGTGCCGCCCGGCGCCGAGGGTCGGATGCTCCGGCCATGACCACCACCGTCGAGCTCATCCACGCCGGCTACGTCCGCGACGAGGGCCACGTCGGCAGCAGCATCAGCCTGATCCGCGACGGCGACACCGTGATCGTGGCCGACCCCGGCCTCGTCGCCTCGCAGGCGCTGATCCTCGATCCGCTTCGGGAGCGCGGGATCGGCCCGGGCGATGTCAGCCACGTCTTCCTGAGCCACCACCACCCGGACCACACGCTCAATGCCGGCCTCTTCCCGGAGGCGTGGGTGATCGACTTCTGGGCGCGATACCGGGGCGACCTCTGGCTCGACCACGACGGCGACGGCTGGCACCTCAGCGACCACGTGGAGCTGTGGCTCACGCCCGGTCACACGGAGGAGGACGCGACGCTCGTCGTCCGGGCGGACGATGGCGTCTACGCGCTCACCCACCTGTGGTGGCATCCGGACCGGACGCCCGAGGTCGACCCGTTTGCCCCGGACCAGGCCGTGCTCGATGCCCAGCGCGCCCGAGTCCTCGCGACGGCGGACATCGTCATCCCCGGCCACGGCGAGTCGTTCCGGGTGAAGCGGTGAGCCGGGCCTGACGTTCGGCTGGTCAGGCGCGGCGTGCGGTGATGTTCAGCCGCACGTAGTCGACCAGCGGCTCGCCGAGTCGCGTGGCGACCTCGTGCACATAGGCGTCGCGGACGCCCGGAGCCAGACGGTCGACCTGCGGCCCGAGGATCACGGTCCGCAGGAACGCCTCGAAGGGCTCGCCCGGCTCGAAGCGGGTGGGCTCCGGATGCAGCCACGCCTCGATGTCGATGAAGCCGGCCGCTCGCAGGCGGGCGGTCGTCGCCTCGACCGTCTCATAGTGCGCCGGCCCGAGCCAGCCGTCGCCGATCGTGGCGACGATCGCCTTGACCGACGCGATGTTCCCGGCACCGCCGCACTGGGCGACGAGCCGGCCGCCCGGGACGAGCACGGACGCGAGGTTCCGGAACAGCGCGTCATGGTCCGGGACCCAGTGGAACGTCGCGGTCGACAGGATCGCGTCGACGGGACCCGTCGGGAGGTCGAATGGCTCGCCGAGATCGGCGACGACGAACGCGATCCGGTCGCGGAAGCGGGCGAGACGCCGTTGGGCCTCCTCGATCATCGACGGGCTCGCGTCCAGGGCGACGATCTGGCCGCGCGGCAGTCGCGCCGCAAGGGCTTCCATGACGCGGCCGCTGCCGCAGACCGCGTCGAGGACCGTCTCGTCGCCGTCGAGGGGCAGCCGGTCGAGGACCGCCGCGCCCCAACGGGTCTGGGGGTCCGCGACCCGGTCGTACGTCGCCGCGTCCCAGTCGCGTGTCGTCACGCCCGGAGTATCGACCAGCCGTGCGCACGGGGCTTGTCGAGGTGCGTACGCTACGGCTTGACCGGGAGGTTGGTGACGCATGCAGGGCTCCCGGTAAGGGAGGCACGCCAGTGGCGATCTGGAATCAGTTCAACCCCCGCGAGCGCTTGATGGCGATCGGGGCTGCCCTGGTCGTGCTGGCCTGGATCGTGAGCCTCGCCACCTTCGGCCTCGGCGCGAACACGCTTGCGCTGATCCTCGCCATCGCCGCGCTCGCCGTCCTGTACGTGAAGTACGCCCCGAACATGAAGGTCAACTGGCCGGCGTCGCCGTCCCTGATCCTCATCGTCCTGAGCGCGGTCATCGCCCTCATCGTCCTGCTCGACCTGCTCCGGTACCTGTCCCTCCTCGGCTTCGCGGCGTACTTCGGCGGCGTGGTCCTGGCCCTCCTTCTCGAGGTCGTCGGGGCGGCGCTCATGGCCTGGGGCGCGTGGCAGGAGTACCAGATCGAGCGGCCCGCGCTGCCGTCCGGCCTGATGGGCGGTGGGACGAGCAGCTCCGCCTCGACCGCGCCGCCGCCGCCTCCGTCGGCTCCCGCTGCTCCCCCGGCGGCACCGCCGGCGCCGCCACCGGCCGCACCCCCCGCCAACGACGACGGGATGCCGCCCGCCTGATCCGACGCTTCGATGCCCGCCTGGGCGGTGGGCGCAATCGCCACGCTGGAACCGGGCGGCCGGAACCCCGCCCGGTTCTTCGTTTGTCGGGGGATCGATCGGTCCCGAGGCTCGCGGGCTCGACAGAAGGACGGCTAGCCCGCCCCGACACCCGCTCCGGCGACCGGCTCGGAGCCCCGGGTCTGCGCGGGCTTCGGGGCCGACGCGGAACGCAGCCCGATCGCCGACACCGCCGAGCCCGCCGCCATCAGCGTCGCGGAGACGAGGGCGGCAAGGTGGAACGAGTCGACCGAGGCCGCCTTCGCGGCCGCCACCAGCGCCGACGCCGTCCCTGGCAGCGGCGGGTTGAGCGGGACGATCGCAGCCCGGATCGCCGGATCGTTCGGGTCGAGGCCGGGAACCCGGCCCGCCAGCCCGGCATAGAACGACGCGGTGATCGCGATGAAGATCACCGCGCCCACGAGCGGCTGGCCGACCCGAGACAGCGCGTTGTTGATCGCCGACCCCAGCCCGGAGTTCCGGGCAGGCACGGAGTTCATGAGCGTGCTCGTCAGCGGCGCGACGACCATTGCCATCCCGAACCCGAAGGCGAGGTTGGCGGGCAGGACGTCGGTCAGGGCATCGATCGGCGGGATCAGCGTCGACGGGTGACCCAGGTCCGCGAGCCACGGGTGGGACGACGCCGGGATCCGGGCGAGCCAGAGCTGCCCGGCCGCGACGATCAGCGGCCCGACGACGAGGAAGATCCGTGATCCGAACCGGCCGGTCAGCGTCCCGATCCGGGCCGACAACGTCGCCAGCAGGATCCCGCTCGGCAGCCCGATGATCGCGGCGCCGGTCGCGCTGTACCCGAGCGTGCCCTGGTACAGCAGCGCGGTGTACGAGAACGAGACGTAGAGCGCGCCGTAGATCAGGAACGTCGCGAGGTTCACCGCGGCGAACTCGCGGTTGCGGAACAGCGACAGCGGGACGAGCGGGTGGGGCCGCCGGGCCATGAGGATCGGGAACAGGACCAGGCAGAGCGCACCCGTGCCGAGCGAGGCCCAGGCGACGACGTCGGACCAGTGTGTCTCCTGACCGTGGATGGCGCCGAACGCGAGACCGCCGACGGCGACCGCCCCGACGACCGAGCCGAGCCAGTCGAAATGGCCGGACGCGTCCGGGTCGCGCGATTCCTCGACGTGGCGGGCCGCCGCCCACGCCGCGATCGCGACGAGCGGCACGTTGATCAGGAAGGCGAGCCGCCACGTCAGGTTGTCGACGAGCAAGCCACCCAGGATCGGGCCGAGCAGCGTGAGGGCGCTCGTCGAGGCAGCCCACAGCCCGAACGCGCGGGCCCGGCCCGCACCTTGGAACGCGGCCGTGATGATCGCCAGCGAGCCCGGCACGAGCAGCGCTCCCGCCGCGCCCTGGAGCAGCCGGGCCCCGATCATGAACTCGAGGGTGGGCGCGATGCCGCACAGGATCGAGATCAGGCCGAAGGCGACGAGGCCGATCAGGAAGATCCGCCGCCGGCCGTAACGGTCGGCCAGAGCGCCGGCGACGATCAGGAGCGCGGCCAGCACCGCGAGGTAGCCGCTGGCGACGTACGCCTGGCCCTCGAGGATGCCGATCGACGTCAGCCTCGGCAGCTCCTCGCCCATCCGCTTCAGCGCCAGGTTCACGACGGTGCTGTCGAGAAAGACGATCCCGGAGGCGACGATCGCCGCGAGGAGCGTCCAGCGTTGGGCGCGTGACATGTCCCGGCAGTGTGGCACAGCCGCGGATATGCTCTCGCGCATGCCGGGACCCGGACCGATCGCGCTCGTCGGCTCCGGGGAGTTCACGCCGGGGATGGCCGAGATCGATGCGGGCCTCCTTGCCGCGACCGGTCGGCCGCGCCCACGGGTGGCGATCGTCCCCACCGCATCGTGGCCTGATGGGGAGGACGTGTTCCGGCGCTGGGCGGCGATGGGCAGCGAGCACTTCTCCGCGCTGGGTGCGGAGGTCGAGCCGGTCCTCGTCCGCGATCGGATCGACGCCGACGACGATGCCGCCGCCCAGGCGATCGGCGAGGCGGACCTGATCTACCTCTCCGGCGGCAAGCCCGGTCACCTCACGACGAGCCTGCTCGGGACGCGGGTCGGCGATGCGATCAGCGCGGCCCACGACCGTGGCGCGGCGCTCGTCGGTTGCTCGGCCGGTGCGATGACGCTCGCCGCCCGCCATTTCGACTTCCGGATGCGGCGGATGCTGTGGCCGCTGCGCTGGCGCGGGGGCCTGAGCCTCGTGCCCACCGTGACGGTGATCCCCCACTACGACCACTTCCCGGAAGCGCTGTCGGCGCTCTTCGTGCTCCAGGCGCCGCGCGGCCTCGTGACGCTCGGGATCGACGAGGACACCGCCGCGATCGGACGGAACGGCTCGTGGCAGGTGCAGGGCGCCGGCCGGGTCACCGTCTGGCGCGGCCGCCATCGCGATCGGTTCCGGCGCGGCGAGGTGTTCCGGATCTAGTCGCCGGGGCGTGCGGGGCGTGCGGTGCGAGCGAACCGACTCCCGTCTCCGGACACGAAGGCGCCCCGGCCGGTGGCCGGGGCGCTTCTTGATCAGCGGGAGAGAGGAGCGGGAGCGTGGGTCTGGGCCACCACGTTCGACCGCGGTCGAGTCAGGTGAGGGTCAGTCCGGCTTCACCTGGCGGAAGCAGTCCGAGCAGTAGACCGGACGGTCCATGCGCGGCTTGAACGGGACCTGGGCCTGGTTGCCGCAGGAGGAGCAGATCACGGCGAAATACTCGCGGGCAACCCGGTCATCTCCGCGCTCGTAGCCGCGCGGCCCCCCGATGTCCCGAACGTCGTACCCGGCCTCCCGACTGGCCCGACGACTCGCCCGACAGCTCGCGCAGCGCTTGGGATCCGACGCGAACCCCTTCTGCGCGTAGTACTCCTGGTCGGCGGCCGAATGGATGAACTCCACCCCGCAGTCGACACAGGTGATCGATCGATCAGCGTAGGTCACGAAACCTTCCTCTCCTCTTCCATCGCTCTCCCCGAGACGCTGACCCGGGACGGCCACGACGGCAGCCGGGACGGTGCGATTGCGACGGGTCGGAAGGCCGGCGCCGCGGTTCCAGGTGCCGTATGGAGTCCCTGTGTCGGGCGCACGGGTTGCTGACCGTTCGACCATACACCGGTGCTCGAAAACAGGCCTTGCAGGCGTCCGAAGGCCTCGGAATCGCCCTTCAGGGCGCCGACGTGTGGCGACCGCGACAGCCGACCTGTCACAATGACGCGCGATCGTCGAGGCGGCGAGCGAGGGCCTGGGGGCGCCTCGCTCGCACCACGTCCGGGACGGACCGGGACCCGGGCTCATCGTGGACGCCGCGCGGTCGCAGTCGTCTCGGACGGCAGGAGGCACGCCCGACCGGATGCTCCGTCTACTGCACACCGCCGACGTCCACCTCGGTGCCCGTCACGCCGATCTGGGCGATCAGGCGGCCGCGCAGCGTGAACGGCAGTTCGCAGCGTTTCGAGCCGCCATCGACCTCGCGATCGCCGAGGGGGTGGACATCGTGCTCATCGCCGGCGACCTGTTCGACTCGAACACCCAGCCGCGCCGCTCCGTCGAGCGGGTCGCCGCGGAGCTGAAGCGACTCGTCGCCGCGAAGATCCGGACCGTCATCATCCCCGGCACGCACGACGTCTACGACCGGGCGTCCCTGTATCGCGTCCACGACCTGAAGGCGCTCGCCGGCTCGACGCCGGACGACGATTTCGTCACCGTCCTCACGCCCAGCCGGTCCAGCGTTCGGTTGCCGTCGTGCGACGCGGTCGTCCACGGCCGCGTCTTCCCGATGAAGCGGGCGCCGCACAGCCCGCTCCAGGACGTCCAGGTCGATCGGACGTCGAGCGGTGCCGCCACGTGGCAGATCGGCCTCGTCCACGGCGCCCTGGCGATCCCCGGCAAGACGGATCGTGACGAGGTCGTCGTGACGCCGGACGAGATCGCCGGCAGCGGGCTGGACTACCTCGCGCTCGGCCACTGGCACTCGACGCAGCAGGGAACGGCCGGGTCCACGATCTGGGCCTACTCCGGGGCCCCGGAGCCGGTGTCGATCAGCCAGGATGGGGCGGGCAAGGTGGTCCTCGTCACGCTGGACGAGGCCGGTGGCAAGCGGTCCGTCCGGCTCGATCCCCGGCAGGTCGGCAAGACCCGGTTCCTGAAGCTCGACGTCGATGCCGGGGCGGTCGCCGATCAGCCCGCGCTCGTGGACCGACTCGCCGCCCGCGCGGATCCGGACCTCGTCCTGGACGTCCGGCTCGTGGGCATCCGTCCGGACGAGCTCGACCTGTCGACGGACGAGGTCGAGGAGCAGCTGAAAAGCCGCTTCCTGCGCGTCCGCGTCCGGGACGTGAGCAAGCCGCCGCTCACGGCCGGCACCCTGCCGCCGCCCGGGACCATCCCGGGCGCCTTCATCCGCAACGTCGAAGGCCGCATCGCGGAGCTCGAGGCGATCAACGACGCCGCCTCGGCCGACGAGGCCGGTGAGCTGCGCGACGTGCTACGCCTCGGCCGGCTGCTGCTCGCGGGCCACGAGGTGACCCTGTGAAGATCACCCGGCTTGGCCTGCGCGACTTCCGTCGCTATCGCGAGCTCGAGATCCCGCTCTCGTCGGGCCTCACGATCGTCCACGGCCCGAACGAGGCGGGCAAGACGACGATCCAGCGGGCGATCGAGCTGGCCCTCACCAGGAAGGTCACGAGCAACGGCGCCGACATCGACGCGCTCCGGCCGTGGGATGCCGGCGACGACGTCCGGCCGGTCGTCCAGGTCGATTTCGAGGTCGACGACGACGAGCGCGGCATCCGGCCGGGGCAGCTCGAGAAGGCGTTCCGCGGGTCGAAGGGCACGGTCCGGCTCGTCGTCGACGGCGAGACGATCACGGATCCGACCCTCGCGGACCAGGCACTGGCAGAGCTGACCGGCATCCCGAGCGAGGCGTTCTTTCGGTCGACTGCGTCCGTCCGCTACCAGGAGCTGGCCGATCTCGACCGCGACGAGGCGGCGCTCCGGGACCGGCTCCAGGCCTCGATCAGCGGCGCCGACCGCGGCACGTCCCGAGCCCGCCGCGTGCTCGAGCGGGCGCTCTACGAGCTGAACACGAAGGGCGCGAAGAACCCCGGCCGGCTGAAGGTCGCGGAGGACACCGTCGAGGGGGCCCAGGCGGCGGTCCGCCAGGGCGACGAGGCCCTGGCCCAGCTCGAGAAGGATCGCGATGCGCTCGCCGGAGCACGGGAGCGACGGACGGCAAGCGAGGCGAGCCTCGCCGAGCGGCGATCGATGCTCGAGAAGGCCCGCCAGGCGGAGCGGTTGATGTCGGAACGGGTCAACGCCCAGGAGCGCTTCGAGCGATACCGGCAGGCGGTGACCGTGTCCGACGAGCTGGCGACCCTCCAGGCGAGCCATCCCTCGGAGAACCCGCTCCCCGTCCTCGAGCAGATCGTGACGCGGCTCCGGGCCCTGGACCGCAAGATCCGCGATCACGAGGCGGCCCTCGCGGGCGAGATCAACGTCACGTTCGAGGTGGCGCCTCCGACCTCATGGCGACCCCTGTCACGCCTGGCGACCCTGCTCGTCGTCGTCGGCATCCTCCTCGCCGCCGGCGCGTTCGCGGCCCGGACGCTCCAGGTCGTCGACCTCGGCCTCGCGCCGATGCTGCTGGGCGGAGCGATCGCCGGCATCGGCTTCGTCCTCGCCTTCGTGGCCTGGTGGCTGCGGCGCAACGACCGGGTCCAGCAACAGCTCCGGGACGTCGAGATCGACCGCCGCCTCCGCGGGCGGTCGGAGATGGAGGCGGAGCTCAAGCAGGCCCAGGCGGATACCGCGCAACAGCTCCTCGCCATCGGCCTGCCGGATCTGACGAACGCGGAGACGCTGCTCGCGGCGGAGGCCGAGCACCAGGGACGCGTCGATCGGCTGTCGGCGCAGCTCGAAGGCCTCGTCGGCAAGGAGCCGGCCGAGACGTTGCCATCCCTGCGCGACACGGCGGCGCTCGAGGTCGAGCAGAAGACCCATGCGCTCGAGGCGCTCGGTCCCATCGCGAAGGAGCCGCGGGCGCGGGAGCGCCTCGAGGCGGACGTCCGGCAGCTGGAGGAGACGCTGGAGGCCGCTCGTGACGACGAGGCGAATGCCCGGGCCCGCGTCGATGCGAATGGCGTCGATGCCGAGCAGGTCGCCGGCCACAGCGAGCGGCTCGCCTGGTGGGAGGAGCAGCTCGCGACGCTCCAGCGGAAGGCGCGAGTCTACGAGCGGACGCTCCACGAGATCGAGCACGCCGAGCAGGCGACGATGCGGACCGCGACGCGCTTCCTCGAGGGCCGGATGGTCGCGGACGTGGAGCGGGTCACGGATGGCCGATACCGCCGGATCGCCGTCGACGACAAGACCCTCGACATCCGGCTGTTCTCACCGGAGAAGGGCGACTGGGTCGACGTCCGATCGCTCAGCCAGGGCACGCTGGATCTCGTCTACCTGGCCGCGCGGTTGGGCCTCGTCCGGCTCGTCACCGGCGATCGGCGTCCGCCGCTCGTGCTGGACGATCCGTTCGTCACGCTCGACGACGACCGGGCGCGGCGGGCGCTGGAGATCCTTCGCGAGATCTCGCGGGATTTCCAGGTGATCTACCTGACCACCTCGGATCGGTACGACTCGGCGGCGGATTCGGTGGTCTCGCTCGACGGGCCGACGGAGGTCGACGACGGCCGGCCGGAGCCCGTTGCCGCGGTGGCCGCACCTGGCTGATCCCGTCGGCGCGGGTCTCGGCGCCGTCGTCTTCGGGCTCGCGTCCGCGATCACCTGGGGCGCCGGCGACTTCGGCGGCGGCTGGACCAGCCGGCGCGCATCCGTCTATGCCGTCGCGATCCTGGTCGACGTCGTCGGAGCGGTGGTCATGCTCGCGACGGCGTTCCTCATCGGCGAGCCCCTGCCGGGGTCGACGACCCTGGGCCTCGCCGCGCTGGCCGGCTGCTTCTCCGTGGCTGGCATCATCGGGCTCTACCAGGGCCTGGCCGTGGGCCGGATGAGCGTCGTCGCGCCGGTCACGGGTCTGCTCGCGGCGATCCTGCCCGTCGCGGTGGGGTTCGCGCGGCAGGGTCTACCGGGCCCGGAGGTCATCGTCGGGATCGGCGCAGCGTTCGTCGCGGTGATCCTCGTCTCCCGGACGGACGACCCGGCCGGTCGCCCGTCGGGGATCCAGTACGCGCTCGTCGCTGGCGTGGGCCTGGGCGTCTTCAACATCGCGGCCGCCGCGTTCCCCGAGCACCGCGTCGCCTGGCCGTTGATGGTCATCAAGGTCGCGTCGCTCGTCGCGATCGGGCTCGTCGCGCTGGCGGGCCGACGGCCATTGCGGATTCCACGCGCCGTGCTGCCGGCCGTGCTGGCGACCTCGATCCTGGACCTCGCCGGAAACGCCTTCTACGTCCTCGCGACGCAGGCGGGGCGGGTCGACATCGCGGCGACCCTCAGCTCGCTCTACCCGGTGACGACCGTGATCCTCGCGGTGCTCCTGCTCCGCGAGCACGTGTCGCGGAGCCACCTGGTCGGGATCGCCTGCGCCGGGCTCGCGATCGCGCTGATCGCCGGCGGTTCCGCCGCGACCTGATCAATCGATGACGGCGGCATCGATGGCCTCGGTCGAGGTGAGGACGTGGACCGCGGCGAAGCCCTCCACGATCAGGCGATCCGCGACCTGCTGAGCCGTTGCACCCAGCGCGGCCGCGGCCGCGAGCTGGCGGTCGACGACCTCCGCGGGCACGACCCCGTTCGCACGGGCGGCATTCCGCACGTGGACCTCGTCGGCGGGCGGAACGAGCACGATCGCGATCGCGGGCACGGCGGCGAGGCTCGCTCGGCGGAGGATCGTCGATCGTGCCGCCGCCGTGAGGTTGGTCGCATCGACGACGGCGGAACGTCTCGAGGCCAGCCGCTTCACGAGCTCGCGATGGAGGATGCGGAAGGCGATCCGGGTCACGGATTGGTCCGTGGGATCACCCCGGATGATCCCGCGCAGCTCGTCCGATGACAGGATCGATTCGGCCGGGAAATGCCGCCGCGCGAAGGTCGACTTGCCCGCCCCGGCGGCACCGACAAGGACGACGACGGCGGGTTGGGGGATCCGGATCGGACGACGGGGCGGCGCCGGCCCGGTGCCGCCATCTTCGGGCAATGCGGGGCTGCCGCTTGGCGTCAGGCGCTCTGCCGCCGAACCTCCCAGCCGCCCGCCTCGGAGCGGCGCACGTCGTACGCGGGTTGGTCGTACATCGAGGGATTGCGCGTCACGTGACCGTCGGCCAGCCGGAACCGGGAGCCGTGCCACGGGCACTGGATCTGGCCGTCGACGAGCTCGCCCTCGGGGAGGGGGCCACCGGCGTGGGCGCAGACGGCGTGCAGCGCGAGGACCCGGTCGCCTTCGCGAACGACGACGAGGTCGTTGATCCCGGCCCGGAGCTTCGTCGGACCCCCTTCGGGGATGTCCGGCAGGCCACCCAGGTCGACGGCGACCCACTTCGTTCCGCTGCCGCGCCACGCGTGCCGGTCGACGTGGGTGCCGATGAGGTAGACGAGGTCGCCGCCGATCTCCCCGCCGAGCAGGAGGAGGAGATAGCCGACGATCCCGACGATGACGGCGGGCAGGCGGTCCGGCGGATCCGAACTGCGGATCAGCAGCGACACGAGGTAGACGCCCAGGGTCACGACCATGACCGTGCCGTGGACGGTGGCCCGGTTCCGGGCGTTGCCGTCGACCTCGGCGTAGTCGGCGAGGCCGGTGACCGCAGCGCCGAGCATGCCGAGGACGCCGATGACCATGGCAACGTCGGCGACGAGGTGCTGGCCGATCAGATCCGCAAGGACCGACACGGTCATCGCGCCGATGGGCACGTCCGTGATCGCGGCGTGGACCGGATGGCCCAGCCAGGTCCCGTTCAGGAATCCCTGGAGCGGCCGGATCGGACGGAACAGGGCGCCCAGCCAGCGATGGTTGAAGTCACCGAAGGGCTTGGACCAGCCGGCCTGGGCATCGACGGCGCGGTTCACGTAGCGGCCGAGCATCGCTCCACCTCCTGTCGGCGGAGTCTACGGCCGGTGATCGACCGCGGATGCGGGCCAGCGCGCGGGCGCCGGAACGTCTCCATTGCAGGTGCGTGACGGATAGGCTTCGTCGCGCATGTCCACGGACCCCGGCGCGGCGCTGCCCACGACCCGCCACGACCCGGACGCCGGCCGACCGGACTGGCGCCGAGTCGTCACCGTCTTCTGGATCACGTCGCTGGTCGAGGGCGTCGGCGTCAGCCAGGTCTTCGCCTACCTCGCGCCGTACCTGCGCCTCCTCGGCGTGGCAGATGCGGACCGGGCGACGTTCGTCGGGCTCTTCTCCGCGCTGATCTTCGTCGTCGGGATGCCGCTCGTCCCGCTGTGGGGCGTCTGGGCGGACCTCTACTCGCGAAAGGCCGTGGTCGCCCGGAGCGCCGTCGTCGAGGCGGTCGTGTTCGCGTGCGTGGCCCTGTCACGCGAGCCGTGGCAGCTCGCGATCAGCCTCCTGCTGATCGGCTTCCAGCTCGGCAACACCGGGGTGATGCTCGCCGCGATCCGCGACGTCGTCCCGCGGCGCCGGATCGGCACCCTGATCGCGATCTTCGGCGTCGCCGGTCCGATGGGGTTCGCGGTCGGACCGGCGCTCGGCGCCCTGCTCGTCGACGGCTTGCACCTCGGGCTCTCCTCGATGTTCTGGATGTCGGCGGGTCTCTCGATCGCGACCGCGCTCCTGGTCTGGTTCGGAGCGGCGGAGGTCCGGCCGGAGGTGGTGCCATCGGGCCGAGTGCTCGCCCTGGCGTATGGCGCGGTTCGCGGCGTCCTGGGCGATCCGGCCGTGCGACGGATCTTCGCCATCTACGGCGTGGCGTTCCTCGCGAGCCAGATGAGCCGGCCATACCAGGCGCTGATCGTCGAGCGGATCGTCGGGCCGGGGCCGGGCCTCACGTCCGCCATCGGTTTCGTCGCCGGTCCGGCGGCGCTGGCGGGTGCCGTGATCTCGCCGCTGGGCGGGGTGATCGGCGACAGGATCGGGTTCCGTCCCGTGCTCCTGTCCGCGCTGCTCATCGGCGGTGCCGCGCTCGTGGCGGTGCCGCTCCTGCCGACCGTTCCGGCTCTCGCGCTGGCGATCCTGGCGTTCACCGGCGCGAACGGCCTCGTCGGGGCGATGGTCTTCAGCCTCCTCGCGACGGAGGTGCCACCGGAGCGCCGGTCGCAGACGCTCAACCTCGTCTACCTGCCGCTCTACGCCGCCGGGATCGTCGGGCCGGCGCTGGGTGGGGCGCTCGCCGGGCCGTTCGGTGCCGGCGCCCCGTTCTGGGCGGGTGCCGTCGTGTTCCTCGTGGGTGCCGTGGTCGTCGCGCTGCGCGTCCATCCGGCGCGACCGGCTCGCGCCGACGAATCGGCGACGCCCGCCGGCGCCTGAGCCCTGCCCGGCGTCGCGATGGCGGTTGGCTCCGCAATCGCCCGCCAG
This sequence comes from Candidatus Limnocylindrales bacterium, assembly GCA_051985205.1. Taxonomy (GTDB): domain Bacteria; phylum Chloroflexota; class Limnocylindria; order Limnocylindrales; family CSP1-4; genus CF-46. Next base: position 13,610 of record JBPYEM010000501.1, read on the forward strand.
ATTCCCGTCCGGCGTCGACTGATCGCCGATCGCGCCGAAATCGGCGTCAAATTCCCGCCCGGGGACGCTTCGGCGGATTCGACGACCAGCTGACGCTTGCCGTGCCGATCCGGTGAACGTGGAACCGGGCTGCCGGATGTCGCGGACGCCGGAAACGGCTGCCGAAGTGTCACACCGCGGGAATCCGACGTGAATCCGGCCGGGATCCCCGCGTAAGCGACACCGGCTGGGAAGTTGGCGGACGGCGGCCTGACGTTCGACTCGTGGTCGTCGACGCTGCATCAGGGCTCATCGGCGCCGACGAACCGCCCGGC
>JBPYEM010000502.1:0-2647 GCA_051985205.1 Candidatus Limnocylindrales bacterium
GCCCTCCTCGGCCGGTCGAACCCGGTCGGCATCTTCTTCGCCGCCCTTCTGTTCGGGGCGATGCGATCCGGTGCACCCCTCATGCAGATCAGCGCCGGGATCCCGGCGCAGCTGGTCGACGTACTGCAGGCGACGATCCTGCTGTTCCTCGTCGCGACACCGGTGTTGCGGCGCCTCTTCCGGCTGCGCGGCGCCAAATCCGGCATCGACGCACCGGGTACGTTCACCCAGACCTACGGCAGCGGCGAGGCACCGGCGGCCTGATGGACCTCGCCAACGCTCTCTATTCGATCCCCGTCCTCGGGCTCGTCTTCGAGTTCATCGGCTACGTGATCGGCGTCCTGCCGGTCGTCGCCCCGATCATGCTGCGCATCGCTGCGCCGCTCGGCTTCGCGGCGATGTGCGGCGTCGTCTGCGAACGATCCGGCGTCGTCAACATCGGCATCGAGGGCACGATGCTGGTCGCCGCCTTCGTCGGCTGGATCGTCGGAGTCGCCGTCGCTCCGATCATCCCAGCGGACCCGTCGCCGTTCTTCGGCGTCACGCCGGCCCTCCTGATCGCCTTCGCGGCGGCGCTGCTCTCTGCGATGGCGGTCGCCCTGGTGCACGCCTGGCTGTCGATCAGCGTCCGGGCAGACCAGATCATCAGCGGCACGATCATCAACATCGCCGCCTTCGGCCTGACGGGCTACCTGAACGAGCTGATCTCTCGGGCGTCGCCGACGAGCGCCGGGGCGTTCAGCCAGTTCCAGCCGCCGGACTGGCTCGTCAATCTGCCCCTCGTCGGCTGGCTCTTCAACATGTTCCTGAACCAGGGCCCGATCACGATGTCACTCCTCGTCATCGTGGTCGTGATGCAAGTCCTCTTGTTCCGCTCGCGCTGGGGACTTCGGACGCGCGCGATCGGGGAGCATCCGAAGGCCGCCGAGACCGTCGGCATCGACGTGATCCGGGTCCGCTACCGGAATGTGGTCATCGGCGGGCTGCTCGCCGGGATCGGCGGCGCCGCGCTCAGCATGGAGCTGACCAACTCATTCCAGGAGGGCATGACTGCCGGCCGCGGCTTCATCGGCCTCGCCGCGATGATCATCGGACGCTGGACGCCGCTGGGGGCGTTCGGCGCCGCGCTCCTGTTCGCGTCGGCGCAGACGCTGTCGTTCTCGATCACGGGCGCGACACCGCCGGGCCAGCTCGGCGAGATCCTCCTCTCGATCCCGGGCGGGTTCTGGGACGCCCTGCCATACATCGTGACGATCATCGTCGTGGCCGGGCTCATCGGGCGGAGCATCCCGCCGGCCGCCGACGGTCGCCCGTATGAGCGCGAGGCGACGGCGTAAGCCGATCCATCAGGGGACAATGCGCCGATGACCTCGCTCGTCCAGGGTCGCGTCCCGCCAGGACCGGTCGAGCTCGGCTACGACCCGTGGGACCCGGACTTCGTCGCCGACCCCTACCCTGCCCTCGCCCGCCTCCGCGACGAGGCGCCGGTGGCCTATGACGAGCGGACGAACCAATGGCTCGTCTCGCGGTTCGCCGACGTCAATGCCGCCCTCCGCGACCGGCGTCTGGGCCGCCGCTATACCCACGTCGCGAGCCACGAGGCATGGGGCCGAACGCCGCCGCCACCGGATCAGGCCGCCTTCTGGGACCTGCTCGACCTCCAGATGATCGACATGGAGCCGCCGGACCACACCCGACTCCGCCGCCTCGTGACGAAGGCGTTCACCCCGCGAACCGTCGAGGGGCTCCGGCCGCGGATCGAGTCGATCGTCGGCGGGATCGTCGGGGACGCGCGCGACCGCGGCGAGTTCGACCTGATCGCCGACCTCATGGAGCTCGTGCCCGTGACGGTGATCGCCGAGCTCCTCGGCGTGCCGGAGTCCGACCGCCACCTCCTCCGTCCCTGGTCGGCCGACATGACCCTGATGTTCGAGCTGAACCCCTCCCCTGATATGCAGCGGAAGGCGACGGAGGCGAGCGCGGCATTCGAGGCATATCTCCGGGATCTGGTTCGGTCGCGGCGTGCCGCGCCCGCGGGAGACCTGATCAGCGAGCTGGCTGCCGTCGTCGAGGCCGGCGGCGACCACCTGACCGAGGACGAGCTGATCGGGACCGCGGTCCTGCTGCTGAACGCGGGCCACGAGGCGTCGGTCAACGGCGCCGCGAACTCCTGGGATGCACTGTTCCGGCACCCCGAGGCGCTCGCCGCGCTGCGGGCGGATCCGTCCCTGGTCCCGACGGCGATCGAGGAGCTGCTCCGGTTCGACACGCCGGCGCCGATGTTCGAGCGATGGGTGCTCGAGGACGTGGAGATCGGCGGCGTCCGGATCCCACGCGGCCAGGAGCTGGCCCTCCAGTTCGCCGCCGCGAACCGCGACCCGAGGACCTTCGACCGCCCGGACGAGATCGTCCTCGACCGCGCGCCGAACCCGTATCTGTCATTCGGGGCGGGGATCCACTACTGCCTGGGGGCGCCGCTCGCCAAGGTCGAGTTCGACATCCTCTTCCGGCGGATCCTTGCCGACCTGCCGCGCCTCGAGCTCGTCGAGGAGCCGCGCTGGAAGCCACGGTTCATCCTCCGTGGCCTCGAAGCCATCCGGGTGCGGGCGTGACCGACGAGAACGACCTCGACGCGGACCGCGACCTC
>JBPYEM010000503.1:0-6734 GCA_051985205.1 Candidatus Limnocylindrales bacterium
GTCCGGACGGACGCCGAACCGTCCTTGGGCTCCCCCGGATCCGAGCCGGAACCCGGTGATCACCTCGTCGAAGACGAGCAGGGCATCGGCGGCGTCGGTCGTCTCGCGGAGGTGTTCGAGGAACCCCTCGTCGGGCGCAATGACGCCGCTGTTCGCGATGACCGGCTCCACGATGATCGCCGCGATCCGGCCACGGTGCTCCGTGAATGCCGCGGTCACCGCTCCGGGGTCGTTGAAGGGCAGGACGATCGTCGTCTCCGCGACGGCGCTCGCGACGCCCGCACTTCCCGAGATCGCAAGTGTCGCCACGCCAGATCCTGCCTCGACCAGCAGGCTGTCCGCGTGGCCGTGATACGCGCCGGCGAACTTCACGATGAGATCGCGCCCGGTCGCTGCCCGCGCCACCCGGAGGGCGCTCATTGCCGCCTCCGTGCCCGAGGACGTGAACCGCAGCACCTCGATCGCCGGCATGGCCGATCGGATCGCCTCGCCGAGATCGATCTCCAGCGGGTTGGTCGCGCCGAGCGCAAGGCCGTTCGCCGTCGCCGCGTTGATGGCCTCGATCACCGTCGGGTGGGCGTGGCCCAGGATCGCCGCGCCCCAGGCTCCGATGTAATCGATGAAGCGGTTGCCGTCGGCGTCCCAGACGAGCGGGCCAGCACCGCGCTCGAGGACGACCGGCGGGCGTCCGACGGAGCGGAATGCGCGGACGGGGCTGTTCACGCCGCCCGGAAAGAGGCCCGTCGCCCGGTCGACGAGACTGGCCGTCCGGGATCCTGTCGCGATCGCGCCCATCAGCCGGCTCCCAGGAGCGCGAGGATCTCCTCGAGCGAGCGGTGGATCCCGAGGAGGATCGGGGAATCCGCAACGGTGGACCGCCGGCTCTCGGTCGCCCGCAGCGCCCGGACGAGGTCGCCGAACGCGACCAGATCGTCGGTCTCGTAGGCGACCACGAAGTCCTGGGAATCCAGGCCGAACGAGTAGGCGAGCGCCTGACGGACCTGCGGATAGTCGTGACCGACCCGCATGTGCTCGTTCATCACGCTCTGGCGAGCCTCCTTCGACAGGAGGTACCAGTCGGTGCTCTTCGTGAACGGATAGACGATGAGATAGCGGGACCGCTCGCCGACGAATGGCGACTGCTCCTGCTCCGTCGGCCGCCGGACGTACTGCGACGGGCCGATCCGACCGAGAAACGAATGCGTGACGGTCATCCAGCGTCCGATGCCGGCCCGAAGCAACGCCGCCGCGGTCGCTTCGAGTGCCTCGACGCTTGGCGCCATCCGCCACAACACGACATCGACACCGGGTTCGATCCCGATCGAGGAGTAGGTGATGGTCCGGACTCCACCGAGCTCCGCCTCGGTCGCGGCCTCGAGGAGCCGACAACGGTCGTCGTGTCGCTCGGCGTCCGTTCGGCGGCGCCAGCTGGCGTCCAGCCCGAGCCCAAGTGCCTGGATGTACGTCTGGCCGTCTCCGGCCGGGACATCGACCGTCATCGCTCGTCTCGCAGCCAGATCGCGAGGTCGCCGGCGGCATACGTGATCACGATCCCTGCACCCGCGCGAACGATCGCGGTCACCGCTTCGGTCATCGCCCGGCGACCGTCGAGCCAGCCACGTTCGGCGGCGGCCGCGATCATCGCGAACTCGCCGGAGACTTGGTACGCGGCGATCGGAACATCGAACCGGGAACGCGCGGCGGCGATGAGATCCAGCCCGGTGATTGCCGGCTTCACGAGGAGGATGTCGGCGCCCTCCTCGACGTCGATGCTCATCTCCCGGAGCGCTTCGCGGCCATTCGCCGGGTCCATCTGGTACCCGCGACGGTCGCCGAATGCCGGCGCACTGTCGGCCGCGTCGCGAAACGGGCCATAGAACGCCGACGCGTGCTTCGACGCGTAGGCCATGATCGGCGTCTGGTCGAAGCCGTCGGCGTCCAGCGCCTGCCGGATCGCGGCGACCTGACCGTCGATCATCGCGCTGGGCGCCACGACATCCGCACCCGCCCGCGCCTGGCTCACCGCGGTCGCCGCAAGCCGGTCCAGCGCTGCGCCGTTGTCGACGGAACCGTCGCGCGCCAGCGGTCCGCAATGCCCGTGATCGGTGTACTCGCACAGACACGTGTCCGCGATGGTGACGAGCGGGATGTCGCGGTCGCGAATTCGCCCGAATGCCTCCTGGACGATGCCATCGTCCGCCGACGCCTCGAGGCCGAGCGGGTCCTTCGTCTCCGGCAGACCGAAGAGGATGACGCCGCCCACACCGAGGTCCGCCAGACGGGCCGCCTCCTCCGCGGCGAGGTCCGGCGACAGGCGATGGACGCCGGGCATCGACGGGATCGCCTCCCGCAGCCCACGGCCCGGCCGGACGAACAACGGGGCGACCAGCATCGACGGGTGCAAGCGCGTCTCGCGGACCAGCGCACGGAGAGCGGCCGTCCGTCGCAGGCGCCGGGGGCGAACCGGGAGCGCATGCCCAACGGCAGACGGTGTGGCGGGCGGCGCCTCGAGATGGAGCGTCATCGGGTCTCCTGGAGCTGCGGGGAAAGCCTCGCGACGGTCGCCTCGACGAGCGCGGCGACGGTGGGAGCACCGGCAACGGCGACGACGTGGAATCCGGCGCGTGTTGCTGCGGCCGCCGTCTCGTCGCCGATGCAGACCGCGCCGATGGACGCGAGGTCCAGCCCCTCGGACGCGCCGAGCTCGGCAAGCCCGCGGGCGGTCGATCCGCTCGTGAAGACGACGGTTGAGGGAGCGCCCGCCTCCATGGCGTCCCGGACGAGCTGACGCGATCCGACCGGCGCCTCGATCGTGCGGTAGGCGACGAGCTCGTCGACCTCGGCACCTCGCGCTCGCAGGGTCGTCGCAACGGCGGAGTCGGCGAGGTCGCCACGAACGACCAGGACCCGGTCGCCGGTCCCGAACGGCAGATCAGCCGCGAGTGCGGCGCCGTTCGATGTCGCGGGCACGAAGGCCGCGTCGGCGCCCGCCGCCGCGAGTGCAGCCCTTGTCACGCGGCCCACGGCGGTCCACCTCGCCTTCCGGATCTGCGGGCTGTCTCCGGCGACGGAGCCGGCCAGGGCGCGCACCGCATTCGCGCTCGTCACCACGACCCACTGGTAGGTCGACAAGCGACCGATCGCGTCGCGCAGCGCCGCGGGCGGTGCTGGGACGACCTCGATCGTTGGCACCACGACGGGCCTCAGTCCGGCGTCACGGAGCGCGCGCACCAGCTCCAGCGACTGCTCGGGCGGACGCGTCACGAGGACGCGACGTCCGCCATCTCGCGCCGGGACCAGGCCCAGCCGGACGGCGAGCCGTCGCCCGAGCAGGGCCGGATCGCTGAGCGGGCCGGAGATCTCCGCGATCTCCGCCGCGGATCCATCCGGCTCGGCAACACCGCCTCGAAGCGTCATCGTGGGGCCGCTGACGGTCGCAAGCGCGCCGATCGGCGCGCGGCAGCCACCACCGGTGGCACGCAGAAAGGCACGCTCGGCCTCGACCGCAGCGCGGGTCGCGCCGTCGTCGATGCCCTTCAGGCGTTCGCGGAGGTCGTGATCTGCTGCCCGGACCTGGATCGCGATCGCCCCCTGCCCGGGAGCCGGCGGGATCACGCCGGAGTCGATCCGCTCGGTGATCCGATCCGCGCGACCGAGACGATCGAGTCCGGCACACGCCAGGACCAGGACGTCGACCTCGCCTTCGTCAAGCCGTCGCAGCCGCGTGTCGACGTTGCCGTGCAGGGGCTGGATGACGAGATCCGGGCGATGGGCCCGAAGGAAGCCGGTTCGTCGCGGACTGTCCGTGCCGACCCGCGCGCCCGACGGCAAGCCGCTCAGTCCTGCGACGGTCGAACCTGCCGGCAGCACGAGCGCGTCCCGGGGATCGGCGCGAGGCAGATACGCCGCGATCGTCAGCCGCGGATCCTCGTCCGTCGGAACGTCCTTGGCGCTGTGGACCGCAACATCGACGCGGTCGTCCAGGAGGGCGAGCTCGATCGCGGCGACGAACGCGCCCTCGCCCCACGCCGTGTCCGGCGCGCGACGGTCGCCGGCCGTCTCGATGACCACGATGTCCGCGTCCCGGCCCGCCTCGGCCAGCGCATCCGCGACGAGTCGAGCCTGGGCAAGCGCGAGCGCACTGCCTCGCGAGCCGATCCGGATCGCCGCCGCGGTCACAGGGCGAACACCTCGCGGACCGCCTGTGCGGTCGTGCCGTCAGGGTCGTGCCCGAGCCGTTCGAGCGGTTCGCGGAGCAGCCGCGCCGAGAAGTGACGAGTCATGGCTTCGATGGCCGCCCGTGTGTCGGCGTCGAGATCCGGGAGGCGAAGCCAGAGCGCCTCGAGCTCGGTCTCCCTCGCGGCGTCGGCCCGTTGGGCGAGCGCGGCCGCCGCGGCGCGCTGCTCGTGCGCCTCGAGCCATGCGAGCACCTCGGCGGCCGCCTGGTCGATGAGCGCGTCCAGGCGCCGTGTTTCGCCGGATTCGAGCACGCCCGCCTCAGGCTCGATCCTCGCGAGGTCGTCGGCCGTGATGAGCCGGGAGCCCAGGCGGCCCGCCACGCTCGGCTCGACCGCCGCGGGGAGCGACAGGTCGACGACGGTAGCCCCGTCGAGCAGCTCGGCGGTCGACGCGGCGATCGACCAGCGTCCGGCGAGGGCGACGATGACGGCGGACAGGTCGCGAGCCCGCGGACCCGGGTCGAATGGAACGAGGTCGGCTCCGATCTGGCTGGCGAGCGCATCAGCGGCGTCGACCGAACGGTTCCCGACCGAGACACTGGCTCCCGCCGCGGTCGCGGCTCTCGCGGCAAGATGGCCCATCCGCCCTGCGCCCACGATCAGCACGCGGCGGCCGGAGAGCGGGCCCGTCCGGCGTTCGATCGCCTCGATGGCGACGGTCGCGAGAGATCGGCTGGGACCGACCTTCCACGAGCGCGCCCGACGTCCGCTTCGGAGGGCCGTGGAGAACAGCCGCTCGAGGAGCGGGTCGAGGGCGCCGGTGGCGCGTGCCTGATCCACGGCCGTCCGGAGCTGGTGCAGGACCTGGTCCTCGCCCACGACGACGGAGTCACGACCGACCGCGACCGAGATCGCATGACGGATCGCAGCCTCGCCGCGGAGCTCGCGGATCCCGGACGGCCTGTCGAGCTCCTGCGCCGGTCGCTCGGAACCCGCAGCGACGACCGCATAGCCCTCCACCCGGTGACACGTCTCGAGGAGGAGGCCGTGGCCACCGATCGTCTCGCGCAGCGCGGCGGCAAACCGTTCGCGCTCCGGAGCAGCGACGGACCGGGCGTGCGTCGCGAGGACGACGACCTCGCGGCCGTCCCGACGGCTCACGGCGCCGTCGGTGCCGTTCGCGTTCGCGCCGCCGGCGCCGGCTTCCCCGGCGGCCGACTCGAGCCGCGACGCCGCCCGGGCCCGAAGCCGTGACCGGTCATCGTCGAAACGAGCAGCTGGTCCATCGCCCGCTCGGCGGTCTCGAGGAGATCGGTCGTCTCCGCGACATCGAAGCCGCGACGCCGGGCGGCGACGGCGAGCTCGTGATGGAACGGCGCGCGAAATCGCAGGAATCCCTCCACGGTCTGGCTCAGCGACAGACCGAGGCCGGCCGCGACCCTGCCGTAGTCCGCCGCGGAGGTCGAGGCTTCGTCGAGATGGAGCGCGGCCGTTTCGGGTTGAGACGCGTCGAGGTACTGCAAGAGGCTTGCCGCGAGCACGTGGCCGCGCTCGCGGAACAGGATCCGCTGCTCATCGGTGAGCGCGAGGACCCATGGCAGGTCGGGAGCAACGTCGCGCGCGGCGCGGCGGTAGCTGCGAGCGAGACGGCTGGGCGTCAGCCCGGCAGCGGCGATCGATGGCCGGCGGCCGCGCTCCGCCGGGAGGAGCCTCTCGAGCGATGAGCGTGAGAAGCGCCGGTGGCCTCCGGGCGTCGTGAAGACCCGGAGCCGCCCGGCATCGCTCCAGCGACGAAGCGTTGCCGGCGAGACGCCGAGCACTCGGCTCGCTTCAGCAAGGCCGATCCAATCGGGGTCACGGGACGTCGGACGAGCCACCGAAACCTACGCAAATCTACCAGAACGTTATCGACTCGCTCACTCTACCACCGATCCGCCGTCCCCGTGGCGCGTTCGGTCGGTCGGTCGGGGCTTCGAGCCGCTCCGGGCGGTCGAACTCCCCGACCCAACCGATCGTCTTCGACGCCGCTAGGGCGCCAGGCGCTGGAAGCTGCCGTCTGCGTAGATGTCGCCGGGGACGGCAACCGACACCTGCGGGTGCGAGTCGTCGACCGAGAGGATGTCGAGGTGGGTCCCGTCCGCACTGTAGGCAAGCAGGTCCTTGTCGTCCGGCGACCAACTCATCGGCGTCCCCGTGATCTCGGTCGTGAACAGCTTCCGGCGACCGGAGCCGTCGGCGTTCATCACCCAGACGTTATTGATCTGCGGGTTGCCCGCCGGCTTGCCGGCGTCGATCTCGTCGTAGGCGATTCGCGTTCCGTCGTTCGACCAGACCGGGAAGAACTCGTCGTCGGCCGACCGCGTGACGTTGACCGGGTCGTGATTGTCGAGGCCGAGGATGTAGATGTCGTGATTGGCCGCGCCGTCGCTCGCGAAGGTCGCGATCTTCGTGCCATCCAGCGACCAGACGGGCGCGTCGATGTCGGCCCCGCCGTACGGCGCGGGGAGCTGCCGCGCGTCGCCGCCGCGAGCGGGAATGACGAAGATCGCATGATGG
>JBPYEM010000504.1:0-4404 GCA_051985205.1 Candidatus Limnocylindrales bacterium
CGAGGATCTCCAGCCGCCGACCGGCATAGCCGTCGAAGGTCACCGGACCTCCAGCACCGTGTCGACCGAGGTGTCGCGACGGACGGTCAGCCACCGTCGACAGCCGGCCGTGTGGAACCAGCGCTCCGTGGCGACGCCATCGGGGTTCTCGAAGACCCAGACCTCGTCGAAGTCCCGCTCGTCGGCGTCCACGATCCAGTCCGGCGTCGCCCGTCGCTCGCCGCCGAACGTGAACTCGTCGAGGGGTCGGCGGCCGCAGCGGGGACAGTCGAGCTCGTGCATCTGTCGCGCCCGACCTACCGCGTGCCCGCCGACGCCTGGTCGGCCATCGCCAGGTCGTTCTTGAACCGGTCCAGCCCGAACGGCGCGATCAGCGCCGGCGTTCGGCCGGTCGCGATCAGCTCCGCCATCTGCTCGCCGCCGGCGGGGATCGCCTTGAAGCCCCACGTCCCCCAGCCGGTCGTGATCAGCAGCCCCGGCACGCCCGTCTCGCCCATGATCGGGCTGAAGTCCGCCGAGATGTCGCAGAGGCCCGCCCAGGTCCGCAGGATCCGCATCGATCGAAGGAACGGCAGCAGCGCGGTGATCTTGTAGGCGTAGCTCCGCAGGGCGTCGAACGACGAGATCCGCGAGAACGACGGCTGGCTGTCGAACTCGGCGCCGATCAGCATCTGGCCGCGCTCCGTCTGGCTGACGTAACAGGCGAGCTCCGTCGAGGCGACGATCTTCTCGAGCCCCTGCTCGAAGTCGTTCGTGACGAACGCGTGCAGCGGATGCGTCCGGACGGGCAAGCGAACGCGGGCCATTCCGGCGACCTGCGACACCCAGCCGCCCACGGCCGACAGGACCACCCCGGCGCGGATGGGACCCGCCGGCGTCTCGACGCCGACGACGCGAGCGCCAGGGCCATCGCCGTCCCGCAGGAACCCGGTGACGCGTCGGTGCGGGACGACGTGGACACCCTTCGCCGTTGCGCCTGACGCGTACGCCCAGGCGACGCGGTCGTGTCGAGCGGTTGCCGCCGGCACGTGGTGGCTGGCCCCGAGGACCGGGTAGCGGCCGCCCCCGGTGAGGTCGATCTGGGGGATCAGCCGGCGGATCTCCTCCGGCCCGATGAACTCCGTCTGAACGCCCATCGCCTGGTTCATCGCGGCGCGGCCGCGCTCCGTCCGGAGGCCCATCTCCGTGTGGGCGATCCAGACGTGGCCCTTCACGCGGTGGAAGATCGCGGCCCCGGTCTCGTCCTCCAGCGCGGCATAGAGCTGCCGCGACCGGTCGTAGAAGCGGATCGCCTCGGGGATCGCGTAGTTCGAGCGGATGATCGTCGTGTTCCGGCCGGTGTTGCCCGATGCGATGTAGTCCGCCTCGAGGACCGCGACGTTCGTCATTCCGTGCCGGTTGGCGAGGTGCCAGGCAGTCGACAGCCCGTGTCCACCGCCGCCGATGATCACGACGTCGTAGGCGTCGCGCGGCTCGTGCCAGAGGATCGGCTGGAGGGACTCGACCGCCTCGCCGGCGGCCGTCGTGGCCCGGGTCGAGGTCACCATCCGAGACGGTCCTTGAGATCGTCGGCATGGGCGGCCTGGACGACGAGGAGCGTCGGCTCGCCGACGAGGAGCTTCGCCGGGACCCCGGCGATCTTGCCCTGGGCGAGCGTGCCCGGCTCGGTCGGGAGCGGCCAATCCGTGTGGGCCGCGAGGGTCGTCGCCTCGGCTCGCGTCAACAGGGCAACGGCGAAGCCAGCCTCGGGCTCGGCGATCGCGTCATCGTCGCCGTCGATGTCGACCGCCGTGGCGCCGATCGCCAGCGCCTCGTCCGGAGCGATCCGGAGGACGTCGACATCGTCGCCGTGCCACCGGGCGGCGTCGAGGGCAGCGGCCGTCGCAACGACGCGGAGTCCAACGACCACCTCAAGCTCGGGCACGATGGCCCTCCGGGTCGTAGAACGGCGTCGCGGTCACCGCCGCCTCGCGGCCGTCGATCGAGACGCGTTCGGCGAACGGCGTCCGCCGCTGCCAGCCCAGCATCAGGGCCTCGCCGAGGAGCGGCGACGTCCAGCTGCCCGTGACGTTGCCGATGATCTCGCCGTCATCGAGCGAGCGGATCGGTGTGCCCTCGAGGGGGGCCGCGCCGGCCATCGAGAAGCCCATCCAGCGGCGCGTCTCGGACAGCTTCGCCGTCCGCTCCAGCGAGCCGCGGCCGATGAACCGCGGCTTCTCCATCCGCACGGCCCAGTCCATCCCGAGCCTGCGCGGCGTCGTGTCGAGCTCCGTGTCCATGCCGACGATCACGTGGCCCTTCTCGAGCCGCAGCCCGAAGAGCGCCTGCAAGCCATGGGGCTTGCCGCCGACGTCCTGGCCGGCCGTCATCAGCGCCCGCCACAGCTGGACGGATCGGTCGACGGGATGGTGGAGCTCGAATGCCGCCTCGCCGGTGAACGACAGCCGCATCACGTGGCAGGGCACGCCGGCGACGTCGGCCCGAACGTGGGACAGGAAGCGCGGCGTCTCCGCCAGACCCAGGCGGCGGAGCAGCTCCCCGGCGAGCGGCCCCGTGACGTTGATCGCGGCGAGCGACATCGTGCGGTCCATCACGTGGACGCGGAGGCCCCACGTCTCGATCCAGTCCCGCAGCCACATCTCGGCATTCGCGGCGCCCCCGGACGTGAACGTGAGGGTGAACCGCGTCTCCGCGTCGCGGAGGATCATCCCGTCGTCCATCACGTGGCCGCGCTCGTTGAGCAGCAGGGCGTAGCGCGATCGGCCGGGCTTGATGTCCGCCACGTTGCACGGATAGATCCGCTCGAGCGCCTCGACGACGTCGGGGCCGCTGACGATGACCTTGCCGAGGGTGCTGACGTCCCCGATCGAGACACCCTCGCGAACGGCCCAGTACTCGGCGACGGCGTCGCCGTAATGCCACGGCCGCCACCAGCCGCCGAAGCGATCCATCCGGGCACCCAGCGCCAGGTGTTCATCGTGAAGTGGCGTTCGCCGGAATGCATCGATCGCGACGTCGGCGGCTGCCTCGGCGAGGGTGATCTGGCGGGCCGCCGGTCTCGCCGTGAACGGGTCGGGCACGGTGCCGGTCCTCTCCGCGATGAAGGCCCGGACGTGCGGCAGGCACGCGCCGCCCTGGCACGGTCCGAGACCCGCCCAGCTCGCGCGCTTCAGGAGCTCCAGGTCCGTGTATCCCTTGTCGAAGGCGCGCCCGAGGTCGCCGACGGTCGTCCCCATGCACGGGCAGACGACGGCGTCGGGCGCCGTCGGGGCCGCTGGGAGCTGGTGGTCATCGGCAGCCGAACCGATCACGTTCACGGAGTCCATCGCCGCCATCCGGGCCAGCACGTCACGGGACGACCGACCGAGCTCCACGATCGCCGTCTCGCATTCGATGCGGGTCTCGTGGCCGCCAGCGTCGCGGGTGACGACGGCGATCACGCGGCCCCTGGCATCGCCGTCGAACCACGCCAGCTCCGGGCCGACCCTCGCCACCCGACCGAGGTCTACGCCAGCCGCCTCCAGCTTCGCAGCGGCGCCCGTCATGAGGATCCCGGCGAGGTTCGACCCCTCGCAGACGGGCTGGATCTCGGCGGACCCGGTCGCGATCGTGAGCCGGTCGGCGTGGACGTGGAGCATCCCGCCGGCCTCGCGGGCAACGACCGACGGACCGGGGTAGATGCCGACGACTTCCACCCCGTCGGCCGCGTCGAGGACGACCGCTTCGTCGCGGGGGTGGCGCCCCGAGCCAACCACGACGGACTCCGCCTCGACGCGTCGCACGACGACCTCGAGGCCGACCGGCGTCTTCGTCACGTCCCGTCCGTCGACGATCGGCAGGGCCGGCTTCCCGATCGGCGGATGCCGCCGGACCACCGTTCCCGGCCGCGCTGCGACCTGGCACGTCCGGACGTAGGCCACGCCGTCGACGTCCGCGAGGCAGTTCCCGCAATCACCGGACAGGCACAGGCACCCACCGTGCCCCGGCACGTCTCCGTTCCGGACGATCGCGACGGCGAGGGAGTCCCCGTCCCGGTATTCGATCGGGCTGCCGTCGACGACGAACCGACGGCGCGTGCCTTCTGCGACGACCGGGCGGTCGCTCACTGGCGCATCCGGAGACCCTGCGGGTCGTGGAGCGGCTCCGGCTGGAGCCGGGCCGGCCGGCGCCGGCCGACGATCTCGATCTCGAAGCCGTCGCCGCCGGCGCCATCCGGTGTCGCGAGCTTCGTCGGGATGTAGCCGAGCGCGATCGACTTCCCGACCGAATGCCCGTACCCGCCCGAGGTGACCCAACCGATCACGTCGCCGTCGTGCCAGATCGGCTCATCGCCGAAGACGTCCGCCGGGTTCTCCGGGTCGGGCTCCACGACCAGCGTCACGAGCCGTCGCTCGGGTCCACCGC
>JBPYEM010000505.1:0-20560 GCA_051985205.1 Candidatus Limnocylindrales bacterium
CAGCAGGTCGACACGCTGATCCCGGAACAGCTCGCGTCCGGGATCGACGGCCTGCTGAGCTACGACAGCATCGTCCTCGCCGACGTGTCGCGGCTGCGTCTGACGACGGATCAGCTGACTGCGCTCCAGCAGTACGTCCGGGACTTCGGCCGCGGCCTCGTGATGATCGGCGGCCCGAAGAGCTATGGCGCCGGTGGCTACGAGGACACGCCGATCGAGGAGACGCTCCCCGTCGACATGGGCGTGAAGGACCAGCAGAAGCAGCCGGACGTGGCCCTTGTCGTCGTGATCGACAAGTCCGGATCCATGGACGCCTGCCACTGCAACACGTTCGACCGCGGCTCCGGCATGCCGGCCGGAATGTCCGGGGTGCGCAAGGTCGACATCGGCAAGGAGGCGATCCTTCGTGCCGCGGCCGCGATGTCGTCGCGCGACCAGCTCGGCGTCGTGGCGTTCGACGAGTCGGCGCACTGGGTCGTCCAGACGCAGCCACTCGGGGGGATCGGCGATCTGCGAGGCGATATTGCCGGCATCCAGCCGCTGGGCCAGACGAACATCTTCGCGGGGCTCGACGAGGCGGTGAAGTCGCTCGAGTCCACGACCGCAACCCGTCGCCACATCATCCTGCTCACCGATGGCTGGTCGAGCTCCGGCCAGTACGGCGACATCCTCAAGCAGATGAAGGCCGATGGGATCACCCTCTCGACGGTGGGTGCGGGTGGCGGCGCGAACCCGTTCCTGGCGCAGCTCGCGAAGGATGGTGGGGGCCGGTTCTACGCGGCGGCGAACCCGGCGAGCATCCCCGACATCTTCCTCAAGGAGACCCAGCAGGTCGCGGGCCAGCAGATCATCGAGGAGCCGTTCCACCCGATCCTGACGTCGACCTCGCCGATCCTCCGCGGCATCGACGCGCTGCCGCAGCTCCTCGGCTACAACGGCACGACGTCGAAGGCCGCGGCGCAAACCGTCCTCGTCACCGCCCGCGACGATCCGCTGCTCGCGCAGTGGCAGTACGGCCTTGGCCGCTCCGTCGCGTGGACGTCGGACGCAACCGGTCGCTGGGCGAAGAGCTGGATCGGCTGGCCGGGGTTCGCGAAATTCTTCAGCCAGCTGGTGTCGTGGACGTTCCCGGGCGAGGAGACCGGCGGAATCGAGGCCTCGTTCGTGACGGACGGCAACCAGACGAAGCTGCGCGTGGAGAGCGTCGCGGACGACGGTTCGCCGCGGGACTTCTACCAGACGGCGGTCGCCATGACGACGCCGGATCTCACGTCGAAGGCCGTCGGTCTCGCCCAGGTCGCGCCCGGCGTGTACGAGGCGCCGCTCGGCGAGATCGACCCCGGTGCCTACGTCATCCGGGTGTCGCAGACGCGGGCGGGGTCGCCGGCGCTCGGACGGACGCTCGGGCTGGTCGCCCCGACGCCCGCGGAGTACCGGGTCCTCGGGACGGACGACGTCTTCCTCGCGACGCTTCGTTCGGCGACGGCAGGCCGGGCGGTTTCGGATCCGGCGGCTCCGTGGGTCCATGATCTTCGGACGAACGCGGCCTCGACGGACCTCTGGCCGACGTTGCTGATCCTGGCGCTCCTCCTCTGGCCGATCGACGTCGCGCTCCGACGCGTGTCGATCGGGCGACGCGAGCTCGCCGACGCCAGACGTTGGATCGGCGGCGGGTGGCGACGATCGATGACGCCGCGGACGGCGGAGGTCGCCGGTCTGCTCGCGGCCCGCGAACGCGCCGCTGGGTCGGCTGCCCGGGCCGCGCTCGTGAGCGCGAGCGGTGGCGGCGCCTCCGACGAATCATCAGCCCGCGGCGCGACGCGTGGTTCGCCGGCGGGGCCCGGATCCGCGGGACCAGCGCACGATCCGTCCGCTGGCGCGCCGTCGCCTTCCACTGCGGTACGTCAGCAGGGGCAACCGGAGCGGCCGGCTCCGGTGACGGCACGCCCGGAATCAGACGGGGGACCGGGAGCGGGCGACACGCTGTCGCGCCTCCGCGACGCGAAGCGGCGAGCTCGCGAGCGCTAGCCGGTCCGTCCGCAGCCGCCACGGGAACGGTTCGGCAGAGGCCTGGCCGACGGCGGTGTACCCTCGCGGTGATGTTCCCGATCGTCGGCGGCCGGTCCCCGCGCGCCCGCCGACTCGTCGCGCTGACCCTGCTGGCGCTCGCCGTCGCCGGCTGCGGCACGATCTCGACGACTCCACCCGCAGCGACCCCCGGGCCGTTCCCCGAGATCGCCGGCCGGATCGCCCAGCGCGCCATCGTCGTCAGCGATCCCGTCTCCGGCGATCCCGGCTGTCCCGATCAGAACCTCGCCAAGACGGCGATCGCGTTCAGCGCGAGCGGGCTGGATCAGCCGACGCCCGTCCGGATGTACATCTACATCTTCCGGGACCGGGCGACGTACGAGCGGCTTCGCTCGACGGTCGACGATTGCGCGCGGTCCTACGTCACGGACGCCGCGAGCTACGAGACGGTCGAGACGTCGCCGTACGTGCTGTCCGGTCAGGGACCGTGGGGAACGCAGTTCAAGGAGGCGCTCCGGGCCGCGATCGTCGCAGCCGCTGGAACCGGTGACTGACCCGTTCTCCACCGGACCCGTCGCCTCCCGACCGGACCGCTGTGACTCGAGGCACCATCGTCCGGGGCCGCGCCGGACCACCGAGCCAGGGGGATCGCCGGGCGGTCTTCCGATCCTCGGGACATGGCTTCCCCACGTCCCCGCCGTCGTCGGCTATTGCTTCCGACCGTCCTCGCGGCGGTCCTCGCCATCGAGGTCACGGGACTCGCAATCGCCCGCTCCATCGCCGTCAGCGACGGGCCGTCGACGGCGGCGGGAGCCGCGCTGGCGAGGCCAGCTGGAAGCTCCGAAGGTGACGTGCCGGGCGCCGTTCACGAGGCTGCGCCACCGAACGTCGCGGATCTCGCCCGGGACGTCGTCGCCTCGCAGTCGGGATCCGATCGTAAGCCGGCATCGCCCTCGAGCGCCGCGTCGTCGACTCCCGCCAGCGCCACGAAGCCGAAGCCGACCGTCGCGTCGTCGCCCACGAGGCGATCCGCCGGGAACCGGCCACCGACGTTCCGCGGCCGGAACCATGTCTGGATCCCCGCACTCAAGATCAGCGCCAGCACCCAGTCCTTCCCGTGCTCGAGGAGCCGGCCGCCAGACGCCGGCGTGTACCGCTGGGGCTGTGCCGGCGGCAACAACGTCTACCTCCTCGGTCACGCCTGGAGCACCTTCAAGCCGCTGCACGACGCGTACGTGGCCGGTCGTCTGCGGGCGGGCCTGAAGGTCTGGTACGCGGACGGCGCCGGTCGCGTCCACGAGTACTCGGTCGCGTGGTGGCGCGTCGTCGCGCCGACCTCGGCGGCGTCCTGGGCCTGGGCCGCTCAGAGCCGGCCGAGCATGACGCTCCAGACGTGCGTCGGCGCGAACAGTCAGTACCGGCTGATGGTCCGACTGCTCCAGGTCGGCTGATCGAGGACCTCGCCGGCCGGTGATCCGGCGTCGACCGACGCCCGGCTTGCCGAACCGAGCGGGCCAACGTGGAACGAGGTCGACCTAGACGACTCGCAGGTCGAGGAGCTTCCGAGCGATGACCAACCGCTGGACCTGGCTCGTGCCCTCACCGATCTCGGTCAGCTTCGCGTCGCGCAGATAGCGCTCGACGGGATACTCGGTGACGTAGCCATAACCGCCGTGGACCTGGATCGCGGCGTTCGTCACCCGGCTGCTCACCTCGGACGCGAACAGCTTCGCCTCGGCGCCGGCGACGGTGTAGTCGCGACCCTGATCCTTGAGCCATGCCGCCCGATAGACGAGCGCCCGGGCGGCCTCGATCTCCGTCGCCATGTCGGCGATCATGAACGCGACGCCCTCGAACGTCCCGATCGGGCGGCCGAACTGCTGCCGCTCCTTGCTGTACGCGGCGGCGGCCTCGTAGGCGCCCTGGGCGATCCCGAGGGCCATCGCCGCGATCGAGATCCGGCCGCCGTCGAGGACCTTGAGGAACGTACGGAAGCCCTGACCCTGCTCCCCGAGCAGG
Organism: Candidatus Limnocylindrales bacterium; assembly: GCA_051985205.1. GTDB lineage: Bacteria > Chloroflexota > Limnocylindria > Limnocylindrales > CSP1-4 > CF-46. The sequence goes on from JBPYEM010000505.1 coordinate 4,048, forward strand.
TTCCCCGCCGGGATCCGGGCGGCCTCGAAGATCAGCTCCCCGGTCGCCGAGGCGTGGAGCCCCAGCTTGTCCTCGAGCCTGCCGATCGAGAAGCCGGGCGTCTCGGCCGGAACGATGAACGCGCTGATCTCGGGATCGCCACGGTCCGTCGAGCCGGTCCGGGCGGTAACGATGTAGGTCCCGGCCTGACCGGCGTTCGTGATGAAGCGCTTGCCGCCGTCGAGGACCCAGCTGTCGCCGTCGGGTGTCGACTCTCGACGTGCCGTCGTCCGGGTTCCCCCCGCATCCGACCCGGCGCCCGGCTCCGTGAGCCCGTACGCGCCGATCACCGTGCCCGACGCCAGCGGCCGGAGATAGCGCTCCTTCTGCTCCGCGGTGCCCGCGATCATCAGCGGCCCGCAGCCGAGGGACGTGTGGGCGGCGACGATGATCCCGAGGGAGCCCCAGACCCGGCTGATCTCCTCGACCGCGATCGCATACGCGAGCGTGTCCATCCCGGCGCCACCGTCGGCCTCCGGAACCGGGATCCCGAGCCAGCCCATCTCGCCGAGCCGGGCGACCACCTCGCTCGGGAACCGGTGCCCCCGTTCGTGCTCGTCGATGACCGGGGCAACCTCGGACTCCATCACGTCGCGGACCGTCGAACGGAGGAGGGCGTGCTCCGGGGAGAGGTCGAGGTCCATGCGGCGAGGGTAGCACCGGGCGTCCGACGCGCCGCGCGCGGGCCGGTGCTAGCCTTCGGCGATGGACCAGGCGGGTCGCGACGCCGCCCGCGTCGCCCCAGCTCCGAGCGCTCCGCCGGTCAACGCTTCGCCCGGTGCTCTCCGACGCGAGGTGCTGATCCGGTTGCGGCGAGACGGGCCGTCGACCCCGGACCAGCTCGCCGCGATGATCGGGGCCAGCCGGACCGGCGTCCTGCAGCAGCTTCGAGCCCTCGAGGCGACGAATTTCGTCCGGCGCCAGACGGTCCGCCATGGCGTCGGCCGGCCGCGCCACCTGTACGAGCTCACCGGCGACGCCCAGGAGCTCTTCCCCTCGAACTACGACGGCCTCGCCGAGGGCCTCCTCGCCGCAATCGGCGCGGTGGGTGGCCAGGACCTGATCGAGCAGGTGTTCCGGGCGCGCCGGCGTCAGATCGGCGAGCGCGTCCGTCAGCGGCTCGACGACCGCCTGGGTCCCGACGCTCCGCTCGCCGACCGCGTGCGGGAGCTGGCCGTGCTCCAGGACGAGCAGGGGTATCTCGCCGACGCCGTCCTCCAGCTGGACGGCACCATCCGGCTCCGGGAGCACAACTGCGCCATCCTCGACGTCGCCCGCGGCGAGGGCTCGGCCTGCGAGGCCGAGCTGGCGATGTTCCGCGACGTCCTCGGCGTCGACGTCGTTCGCGAGACGCACATCGCGAGCGGCGATCGCTGCTGCTCCTACCGGATCGACACGACGCACTGATCGGCGGCGGCCGGCACGCCGCCGACCGCCGCCGATCCTGTCGAGCTCAGTGCTGGGTCAGCCGGACCGTGATCGGGCCGGTGCTCGCGTCGTCCGAGCTGGTCATGTTCGGGTCGATCACGGAGAGGTTCGCGCCGACGACGGCCGTCCCGGTCTTCCACGGAGACGATCCGGCGATGACGGGAATCGCGAGGTGGTTCGCGGTGGAACCGTCGCAGGTCACGGATCCGAAGGGCGGATCGCCGAAGCCGGAATCGACCGTCCGGCCCTGGGCCTGGAGCAGGACGAACCCGCCGCTCTCGATGCGGCCGTCCGTGGTCGTCGTCTGGCCGGTCGTCCAGTCGAACGTCGGGAGCGGCTGGCAGACGTAGTCGACGTTGACCGTCGCGACGACCCTGGCAGTCACGGTGACCGAGGTGACCCGGATGGTCGCGCCGTGGCTGGCGGCCGGCGGGATCGCGCCGCCGGTCGTATCGGCGAACGCCGCAACGGGGAGTGCCATGGCAGCGACGAGCGACCCGGCAAGCATGGCCGCGACCCGCGGCGAGCGAAGGATGCGCATCGGAAACCCTCCGGGTTCGGCGCGCCGAACGGCACGTTTCAGCCGACCCGAGCATCGACGCACGACCGCGCGAAGCGTTACGCCTCTTCGCGCTCCACGACGTCGCGCGGCGCGGGCTCGAGGCGCGGCGGTGGCACATCCGAGACGTTCGGCACGAACGACGCCGCGAGGGACGTCGCGGCGACGACCTCCTGGTCCTCCACCGTCAGGATCCCGAGCCGGCCGAGGGTCGCCATCTCGTCGCGGATGTACGTCTTGAGCATCTCCGGTCCATCGGTGTTGATCGTGAACCGGACCTCGTTGCGGCGGAACGTGTCGAAGATCCAGCGGAACTCGTCCCAGCCCGAGACGACCCGGGTGTTGAGATTGGAGCTCGGGCAGATCTCCAGGACGATGCCTCGCTCCCGGATCATCGCCATCGCCCGCGGGTCGTAGGCCGCCTTCACGCCATGGCCGATCCGGTCAGGCTCCAGCAGCTCGACGGCCCGGGCGATCTCGTCGACCGGTCCGGACTCACCGGTATGGACGGTGAGGCCGAGGCCGAACTGCCTCGCTCGCCGGTACAGCCGTCGATAGTCGGCGACCCGGAAGGTCGCGCTCTCCGGCCCCGCGATGTCGATCCCGACGACGCCGCGATCGCGCCAGGCGATCGCCTTCTCCACGATGATCTCGTTCAGCTCGTACGGGAACGCGCGGTCGAGGCAGAAGATGAGGCCTGGCTTCACCGGGTACTCGAGGCTCGCCCGGTCCATGCCCCGCGTCGCCGCCGCGATGATGTGGTCGAGATCCTGCTCGCCACCGCGGTTTCGCTTCATCGGGTTGAAGCGGAGCTCCGTCGTCGTGATGTTGTTCTTGCGGTATGCGCCGCCGACGACCTCGTAGACCGCCCGCTCGACCGCGATCGGCGAGCTCTGGATCAGCTCGGTCCAGTGGAAGAGCTGGAGGTAGCCGTCGAAGCTCCGGGCCCGCTTCTCGGAGACGGTGATCGTGTCCCGGAACTCCCAGTAGTCGCGGGTCGGGAGCTTGATCCCCTGGGCGTGGGCGATGCTCCACATGATCGCCGGCGTGACCGCCCCGCCGAGATGGCAATGGAGCTCGGCGAGCGGGACCTTGCGGGAGAGCAGACGGGTCATCGAACCGGAGGATACCGAGGCTGCGGCCGCCCGGTCGGCGTCTGCACCCTCGCCTCTCGTGGCAACGCGCCCGCGCCCGCGGTTCGCGTAGGATGCGGACATGGACCGACGCGCTGCCCTCGGCCTCTTCCGCGCCGTCGTCGGGATCGTCGTGCTGGTCGCGGTCGCGTACCAGGCCTGGCTGATCCTCCAGAGCGGCCTGTTCCGGCCGCTGCGGTTCTTCGCCTTCTTCACGATCCTGAGCAACGTCTTCGGTGCCGTCGTCTGGCTCTGGCTGGCCGCCCGGTGGCGGGCGACGCGGACGCGAGGAGATGACCTGCTCCGCGGCGCGGCAACGCTCTATCTCGTGGTGACGTTCGTCGTCGTGGTCGTTCTGCTCCGGGGCGCGGAGCTGAGCCTGTCCGACAGCGTCGTCGACTTCATCGTCCACAAGCTGTTCCCGGTCCTTGCGGTCATCGACTGGATCGTGGATCCGCCCGAGACGGATCTCCGGCTCATGGACGTGGGCCTGTGGCTGATCTTCCCAGTCGCGTGGCTCGCCTTCACCCTGATCCGCGGTGCCGTCGACGACTGGTATCCGTACCCGTTCCTGGATCCCGACAACGGTGGCTACCGCTCGGTCGCGTACCACGTGATCGCGATCCTCGCCGGGTTCATCGTGATCGCCGGTGCCATCGTCGCCATCGGCGATCTTGGCCGCGACCGCCGGCTGCGACGGGAGCCACGCGCGGGGACGAGCCGGGTCGCGCCCGGCTGAGCAACGAAACGGTCTGCGTACCGTACCCTTCGGCGGTTCGACACGATGGCGCCGCCTCACGTTCCGAGGACGCGACCGTGTCGCACATGAGGAGGACTTGATGCACGCACGTCAACGTCTTGCGGGCGGAGCGGCGATCGTCGCATTGCTCTTCAGCGCCTGCAGCAGTGGATCGGCTTCGCCGTCGGCAGTCCCGTCGGTGGCGGCGCCTTCGGTCGCTCCGTCCGAGACCGCGGCGAGCTCCGAGAGCACGGCGCCGAGCGTCGCGGCCAGCGCCAGTGCCGCGGCGATCGCGCCGGTCCCGTCGGATCAGCTCGTGCTCGCGGGCAAGCTCGTGATCTGCTCGGACATCCCGTATCCGCCCCAGGAGTTCTTCGACGACCAGGGCAACCCGGTCGGCTCGGACATCGAGATCGCGCAGGAGATCGCGAAGCGTCTGGGCCTCGCCGCCGAGATCCAGAACTCCGTCTTCGACACGATCATCGCGGCGCTGAAGGGCGGCAAGTGCGACATCATCGCCAGCGCCCAGAACATCACCAACGAGCGGATCAAGCAGGTCGACATGATCCCGTTCTTCCAGGCCGGCCAGTCCTTCGTGGTGGCCAAGGGCAATCCGAAGGGGATCAAGGTCCAGGACGACCTCTGTGGCAAGTCGATCGCCGCCGAGACCGGCACGACGGAGGTCGATTACCTCAACGGGACCGGTGACTACAAGGGCCAGGGCCTGTCGAAGGCCTGCACCGACAAGGGCAAGGCCCCGATCGACGCCAAGCAGTTCCAGAAGGACAGCGACGCGCTGCTCGCCCTCCAGTCCGGTCAGGTCGACGCGTACTTCGCCGACTCGCCCGTCGCCGGCTACTACACGGTGCAGAAGCCGGATCTGTTCGAGCTGTCGGGCCTGACGCTTGGCGTCGCCCTCGAGGGCATCAGCGTGTCGAAGGACAAGACCGGCCTCCGCGACTCCGTCCAGGCAGCGCTGGTCTCGATGGTCGACGACGGCACGTACGGGACGATCCTGAAGAAATACGGGGTCGAGTCCGGCGGGATCACCAGTGACGTGATCAAGGAGCTGAACAAGACGTCGTAACCGCCGGGGCGTCCGGTCCCGTGGATCGCGAGGGGCGCCGCCGACGGCCCGGTCGTTGGAAGCCGGGCTTGCCCGGCGGCGTCCTCCTGCTCGTTGCCGCGATCGCATTGCTCGTTTCGGGCTGCGCGAGTGCCGGCGGCACGACGTTCCGATTCGACTGGAACGCCTTCTCGAGCCAGATCGTCCGGCCCGACAAGGCGATCATCGGCGGGCTCTACCTGACGATCGTCATCTCGATCATCAGCCAGGCGATGGGCGTGGGCCTGGGCATCCTCGCCGCTCTCGGCCGGATGTCGCGACGGTTGCCGCTCCGGCTCATCGCCGGAGCCTATGTGTGGGTCTTCCGCGGCACGCCGTTGCTCGTCCAGCTCGTCTTCTTCTATTTCGGATTGAGCGTCGCCCACATCTACGCCTGGCCCACGATCGACCTGCTCGGCGTGCCGATCCCGGGCGCGATCCAGGCCGGCATCTTCGCGCTCGGCTTGAACGAGGGTGCGTACATGTCGGAGATCGTCCGGGCCGGGATCATCTCGATCGACCCCGGCCAGATGGAGGCCGCGAAGAGCCTGGGGATGCCGTACGGCCTCGCCATGCGCCGGATCATCCTGCCGCAGGCTGCCCGCGTCATCGTCCCGCCGCTCGGCAACGAGTTCAACAACATGCTGAAGACGACCTCGCTGCTCTTCGCGATCGGTGTCCAGGAGCTGTACGAGACGTTCGTGATCAAGCAGGGCAACAACTATCAGCCGTTCGAGATGTACCTCGCTGCCGCCGTCTGGTTCCTCGCCCTGACGACCGTCTGGAGCCTCGTCCAGATCCGGATCGAACGGCGCTTTGCCCGCGGCACGGCATCGGACGCGGCTCGCGCGCACCGTGGTGGCGGGTTCCGCGAGCGCTTCGCCGGTCTCCGTCGCCAGCCCGGCCCGAGCGGCGGTCGCTGAGGGCGTCGCGATGGTCGAGATCTCCCACGACCTGCTCGGCGCGATCGGCGGCGCGCCGGAGGACACCGCCGAAGTCGTCGTCGAGGCGACGGACGTCCACAAGCACTTCGGCCGGTTGCACGTCCTGAAAGGCGTCTCGATGACCGTGCGCCGCGGCGAGGTCGTCGTGATCATCGGCGCGTCGGGGTCGGGCAAGACGACCTTCCTCCGCTGCATCAACCACCTCGAGAAGATCCAGAGCGGCCGGATCGTCGTCAACGGTCACCTGATCGGGTACCGCGAGGTGGATGGCAGTCTCGTCGAGGACCGCGAGCGGAACATCGCCCGGCAGCGCCAGGAGATCGGGATGGTCTTCCAGCGCTTCAACCTCTTCCCGCACCTGACGGCGCTGGAGAACGTCATCGAGGCACCGACGCGCGTCCGCCGCGTCCCGGAGGCGGAAGCGCGCGAGACCGGGACCGCGCTGCTCGAACGCGTGGGCCTGGCCCACAAGGCCGCGTCGTACCCGGCCCAGCTCTCCGGCGGGCAGCAGCAGCGGGTGGCGATCGCCCGGGCATTGGCGATGAAGCCGGCGCTGATGCTCTTCGACGAGCCGACGTCCGCCCTCGACCCGGAGATGATCGGCGAGGTCCTCGAGGTGATGAAGGAGCTGGCACGCGAGGGGATGACGATGATCGTCGTCAGCCACGAGATGGGCTTCGCCCGCGAGGTCGCCGATCGGATGGCGATGATGGACGAGGGCGAGGTGATCGAGGAGGCGGCGCCGGACGAATTCTTCGACAACCCGCGTGGCGAACGGACGAAGGCGTTCCTGTCGCGGATCCTCTAGGCGATCCGGGCTCCGAGAGGGACGACCGCGGGGGCCGGCTCGTCGGCAGATTCGAGCCGCAAGGTGAGCTGGGCGTCCGCCAAGGCCGGGGCCGGAAGCAGCCGAACGCGGCGGCGATCGGCGATCTGGAATCGATCGCGCAGATCCGCGACCTCGCGACGGATCGGCTCCGCGTCCGCCTTCGCAACGTAGGCCCGGTCTCGGTACAGGCGCTCGTAGCGCGGCAGCAGCTCCGGCCAGTCCTTCGACAGGTGGTCCAGGAAGTGGTCGCGGGTTCCGGGCCGGAGATACAGAACGTTCGTCCAGATGGCGTCGCACCCGCGTCGCGGGCGGCCCGAACGACGTCCGCGAGCAGCCGCGGGTCATCCGACAGGCCGGGCAGGATCGGCGCCATCCCGACGCTCGCCTCGATGCCAGCGTCGACGAGCGTCGAAAGCGCTCGCAGCCGCTGCCGCGGCGGCGCCGTCCCGGGCTCCGTCCGGGCGACGATCGTCGGATCGAGGGTCGGCACCGAGAACGTCACCGACACCGATGCCCGGCGCGCCGCCTCGGCGAGAACGTCGACGTCGCGCACGATCATCGGACCACGGGTGATGATCGAGAGCGGGTTGGCGACCTCGGTGAGGGCCTCGATCGACCGGCGGGTCAGCCGGAAGCGACCCTCGGCCGGCTGGTAGGGGTCCGTCGCCGTCCCGATGACGACCGGCTCGTGCGCCCAGCGCGGTCGCCGCAGCTCCCGACGGAGGACGTCGACGATGTTCGTCTTGACCCGGATCGACGTGCCGTAGCGGTCGTCGAACGGCCGGTCGGCGCGCTTCTCGAAGGCCCGGACGAAGCAGAACGTGCAGCGATGGACGCAACCCGTGTACGCGTTGAGGGACCACTTGAAGGACATGCCGGTGACCTTGTTCAGGGCGGTCCGGCAGGGTTCCTCGCGATACTCCGCGCGCATCGGTCCGGCGATGATAGAACGTTTGTTCGAATGGCGCCGAGATTGATGGAAACGGCAGGCGTCTAGCTCGCCGCCGGGACCACTCGGCCCTCGCCGTCGAGCGTCGCCTGGCGCCGTCGGAGCCGCCGCAGCTCCGCCCCCGGGACCTGGTCCCGGGCGTGGTAGCTGGACCGCACCAGCGGCGCGGATTCGACGTGCTTGAAGCCGAGCGCGAGCGCCTCGGTCTTCATCTCGGCGAACTCGTCGGGATGGTAGTAGCGCTCGAGCGGCAGGTGCTTCTCCGACGGCCGCAGGTACTGCCCGACCGTCAGGATGTCGACGTCGGCGGCCCGGAGCGCCTCGAACGCCTCCGTCAGCTCGTCCCGCGTCTCGCCCAGGCCCACCATCAGCGAGCTCTTGGTGTGGGCGGGGTAGCCGATGTCCCGGCTCATCTCCTTCGCCCGTCGCAGGACGTAGAGTGACCGATCCCAGCGAGCCCGCTTCCGCACCGGCTTCTGCAGGCGGCGCACGGTCTCGAGGTTGTGGTTCAGGATGTCCGGCCGGGCGTCCATCACGACCTGCAGCCGATCGTCCGATCCGTCGAAGTCCGGGATGAGGACCTCGATCCCCATGCCCGGGCTCGTCGACCGCATCCGGGTGATCGTCTCGGCGAAGATCCGCGCCCCGCCGTCGGGCAGGTCGTCACGGGCAACGCTCGTCACGACGACGTGCTCCAGGCGCATGGCGGCGACGGCCTCCGCGACCCGCCGCGGCTCGTCGTCGTCGAACCACGTGGGTCGGCCGGTCCTCACGGCGCAGAAGCCGCAGGCCCGGGTGCACGTGTCGCCCAGGATCATGATCGTCGCGGTCCGCTGGTCCCAGCACTCGCCGATGTTCGGGCAATGCGCCTCCTCGCAGACCGTGTTGAGGTTCAGCCCTCGCAGCAGGCCCTTGAGGTCGTGGTAGTTCTCGCCGGCCGGCATCCGCGCCTTGATCCAGTCCGGGTGACGGCGGAGCGGCGTGAGTGTCGCCGACGCGATGCCGCCGACGGCGATCGTGTCGGGGACGGCGGCACCGTGGTGACCGGCGGTCCCGGAACCAGGTGGGGTGAAGATCGGGAGCTCGCGACCCATCGTCGGGAGTCTAGTGAGGGTCCGCGGATCCCGCCGCGCCGTAGACGTCCCGGAGGCCGTCCTCGATCGAGCGGGCGTGGAACCCGAGCTCCGCCTCGGCCTTCGCGGACGTCGCGGTGTACGAGACGCCGACCGAGGAATCGACGAGCTCACGGAGGTTTGGCTGGCCCATCAGCGGACCGAGCGGCGCCGCGACCCGCAGGAAGCCATCCGGGAGGGCGAGCCAGGGCAGCCTGTGACCGCCGACCCGGGCGGCGATCGCCTCGGCTTCGGCGAGCGTCGTCGATGGCCCGGCGAGGTTGTAGCGCTCGCCGACGGTGCCCCCGTCGAGCGCGGCGACGATCCCGGCGGCGAGGTCGTCCGCGTGGACGAGGCCGATCCGGACGCCCGTGAGCGCTCGGTACGGGAGCTTGCCTTCGGCGGCGAGCCGAAGCTGCTCCCCGAACCCGGATCGGTCGCCCGGACCGTAGACCTGGCTGGGCAGGACGATCACGATCGGAGCACCGCCGGCAATCCGCTGCTCGGCGACCTCGTGGGCGCCGTACTTCGTCTCGTCGTACCAGGTCAGGAAGCCGTCGGCGAGGTCCCGTCGGTAGGTCTCGTCGACCACGGCGCCGTGGGTGTTGCCGTAGACGGTGCACGTCGAGACGTAGACGATCCGGGGCGTCCCGGCCTTTTCCGCCGCATCGAGCACGCGCGTCGTCGTCCCGACGTTCGCGTCCCACATGGCTCCGCGCTCTGCCCGCGGGATGCCGATCCGGTAGCTGCCGGCGGCGTGGACGACGGCATCCGCGCCGCGCAGCCGTTCCGTCAGCTCGCCGACGTCGGAGAGGTCGCTCTCGACGAGCTCGGCGCCCAGATCGCCGAGGAACGACGCGCGCCCGGGATCCCGGACCAGGGCAAGCACCTGGTCGCCGCGGTGACGAAGGCGGCCGATGACGGCTCGGCCAACGAGCCCTGCCCCGCCGGTGACGACGACCCGCTTCGCCGCGGCGGGCGCCGTCGCGCTAGTAGATCGCCGTGTCCGCGCCAACCGATTCGAGCCACGCCTTGATGTCGCGGAGGAGGGCGGCGCCACCGGCGCCGTCGTTCGCCCGATGGTCGACCCCGAGGACCATGTTCATCACGGGCCGGATCGCGATCACGTCACCGTCCGGCGTCGAGACGACGACGGGTCGCTTGGTGATCGCCTCCATCGTCACGATCCCGACCTCCGGGACGTTGATGATCGGCATCACCAGGTTCGTCCCGAGATAGCCGGTGTTGTCGACCGTGAACGTGCCGCCGCCGAAGTCGTCGACCCTGAGCTTGCCGGCGCGGGCGCGGTTCGCAACGTCGAGGATCGCGACGTTCAGGCCGTGGATCGACAGCTGGTCCGCGTCTCGGATCACCGGGACGATCAGGCCATCGTCGACAGCAACGGCGACGCCGATGTTGACTCGGCGCTTGGCGACGAGCCCCTGGTCCGTCCAGTGGGCGTTGAACGTCGCGTGCTGCTTCAGAGCTGTCGCGGCCGCCTTGACGACGAACGGCACGTAGCTCAGCCCGACGCCTTCCTTGGCCTTGTAGTCACGACTCGCCTTCTCGCGAACGGCGACCAGGCGAGTCGCGTCGACCTCCATCTGGACGTAGGCGTGCGGCGCCTGGAGGGCGCGGGTCATCTGGGCAGCGATGCCCTTCCGCATCTGGGTCAGCGGGACGAGGACCTCATCCGCGCCGGCCGGGAACTCGATTCTCGTGCCACCCGACGCCGGTGCCGACGTCGCCGCTGCCTGGGCGGATGTCGTCGCTGCCGGGGCGGATGTCGTCGCGGCGGGTGCCGGAGCCGGCCCGGTTGCGGTGGCCGGCGGCGTCGGTGCGCCGCCGGGCGCGCCGGCCTGGGCCGTAGGGGCGGAGCCGTTCGTCGATGCCGGCGCTGCCGCCACGCCGCCCACCGTCTGACCACCGACCGGCTGGCCGGTTCGCTGTGCCTCGACGTAGTTCGTGACGTCCTCACGGGTGATCCGTCCGCCACCACCGGTGCCGACGATCTGGGCCGCCGTCAGGCCGTGCTCCCGGAGGAGCCGGCGAACGGCAGGCGTCATCCGGGCGTCGGCGTTGCCAGGGGCTTCGGCCGCCGCGGCTGCTGGTGCCGTGGCCGAAGCGGCGACCGCGGTCGGTGCCGAGGTGGACGTGGCGGCGGATGCCGCGGCGCGCTCGGGGCGCTCGTCCGATCCGGCCGGACCGTTCGAGGACGCCTCGGTGGGCCGAGCCGGGGGCGCAGCTTGCGACGACGAGGCTTGCGTGGACGGTCCGGACGCCGATCCGGGCGCGGCCGCGTCCACATCCCGCGGTTCGACCTGGACGGTGCCTTCTGCGTTCGGGTCGGGCTCCTTCTCGAGCGCGGCCGGGGCCTCCGCTCCGACGCCACCCTCGTCGGCCGTCTCGATCACCGCGATCTCCGCGTTGTTCGGAACGGTCGCGCCCTCCTCGACGAGGATCTCCTTGAGGACGCCGGCGAACGGCGACGGGACCTCGGCGTTGACCTTGTCGGTGATCACCTCGAGCAGCGGCTCGTACTTCGCGACCGTGTCGCCGGGCTGCTTCAGCCACTTGCCGATCGTCCCCTCGGCGACGCTCTCGCCGAGCTGGGGCATCGTCACCTTGGCCACTGATCAACCTCCGGGTCGCCGACGGATGCGCCGCCGAGGGCGAGCGCGCCCGCATCGATGTGCTTGCCGACAGTGTCGCGCATCACGCGACGAGGCGTCCAAGCCGAGCCGGGCAACCCTGCCCACCTGAGCCGGACCCGCCCCGAGCTGAGGCTTTTCTGCCAGCCAGCGATCGGTCGGGTGCGCGCAGATCTCGAGCGGTGAAGGTGACAGCCGATGACACTGTGGCCGGGCATGATCGCCTCATGCCCACCCGATCCAACGAACCGGAGCTTTCAACCGACTGGTCTCGGGTTCTCGCGCTTCGTCTCCGGCGGCACCACCTCGCCGTCCGGACGACGCCCGACCGGCTCATCGATGTCGTCGGCGAGATGGTCGGGCTGCACGCCCAGGTGATGAGCTCCGCGGCGCTTCAGGCGGCCGCCCGGATCGATGGCCTTCGGACGGCTGACGTCCGCGACGCCCTCGCGTCCCGGCGTTCCATCGTCAAGGCGTGGTCATTCCGCGGGACCCTCCATCTCCTGACGCCGGACGACCTGGCCGACTTCGTCCTCGCGGCGGCGACGCGAGAGCGCTGGCGCGAGGCCGTCTGGCTCCGTTTCGTCGAGCTGACCGAGTCCGGGATGGAGCGGCTGATCCGCGCGGTCGGCGACATCCTCTCGGACGAGCCGATGACCCGGGCCGCGCTCGCCGACGCCGTCGCCGCGCGCCTGGACGACCCCGGGCTCGCGGCGCGGCTCCGCACGGGCTGGGGGACGTTCCTCGGCGCGCCTGCCCAACGGGGCGAGCTGATCTTCGGGCCCAACGAGGGCCGGAACGTCACGTTCGTGCACCCGTCGCTCTGGCTCGGTCGATCGATCGCGCTCGCCGAGCGAACTGACGCCGGCGAACCGATCGACGCCTTCGCGCGGCTGATCGGACGGTTCCTCGCAACCTTTCCGGGCAGCAGTCGGAACATGATCGGCCGCTGGTGGGGCGCAGCCCGGGCCGGCCTCGTCACCGACGCCCTGAAGCGCGTCCCGCTCGACCTCGCGGCGATCGACGTTGGCGGCCTGCGCGCGTGGACGCGACGGACCGATCTGGAGGAGCTCTCCGCCCAGGCGCCGTTCGTCGGCGTTCGTCTGCTACCTGGCTTCGACCCGTTCACGAACGAGCTTCCGAGGCGGGTCGACTCGGTGCTTCCGATCGACCACCACGACGACGTCTACCGCACGGCCGGCTGGGTGACGCCGCTGGTCCTCGTCGACGGCCGGATCGGTGGGACCTGGGAGATCGCCGGTGGTACGAAGCGCGGTGTGGTCCGGGTCAACCGCTGGTCCTCGTGGCGACGACCGGCAAGAGGAGAGCTCGAGGCCGAGGTCGACCGGATCGCGGCGTTCCTCGATCGGCCCCTCGGCGTCGAGGCGACCCGCGTCGACTAGCCACGGGCCGCCGTGGCCCCGGCGGTCGCCCGAAGTCCGCGATTCTGCGCCCGGCGATGTCCTCGAGCTCTACGACGTCCGCGCGTACGCGTCGTAGGCGCGGGCGACAAGTTCCTCCAGCTCCGGCAGGAGCACCTCGTCACCGGGTCGGAGCGTGAACAGGGCGTCGCCGCTCTTCCGTTTGAGAAGTCCCGACGACACGCCCTCGAGCAGCGCCGGCTCGCCCTTGATCGGCAGCAACATCAACTTCGCCACGCCCTTGCCGGGCCGGACGCCGGCAAACCAGTCGTGGGACCGGGCACCGGGCCGGTGGAGGACCTGGATCCCGTAGATCTGCGCCCGCTCGAGCGGACCCTCGTAGCGGTCGAGCATCGAGCGAAGCGCAGCCTCGAGCTCGTCCGCGTCCATCGACGAGCTCAGTACGCCGCGAGCTTCCGGATCCCGGCCGCGATCTTCTCCGGGTTCACCATGAACCATTCCTCGAGGACGTGGTTGTAGGGAACGCCGGGAACGTCCGGGCCTGCGATCCGCGTCACCGGCCCGTCGAGATAGTCGAATGCCTCCTCGGCGACGATCGCCGCAACCTCCGCCCCGTAGCCACCGAAGCGGTTGTCCTCGTACGCGATCAGGCATTTGCCCGTCTTCCGCACGGAGTCGAGGACCGTCTCCTTGTCGAGCGGCCGGAGCGTCCGAAGGTCGACGACCTCGACGCTGATCCCATCCTCGGCCACGCGGTCCGCGGCTTCGAGCGCGTAGTGGGCCATCAGGCCGTACGCGATCACCGTGACCTGGTTGCCGGGGTGGGTCACCTGGGCCCTGCCAAGTGGAACGGTGTACTCGCCGTCGGGGACGTCGCCGCGGACGCTCCGGTACATCTTCTTGTGCTCGAAGAAGAGGACCGGGTCGTCGTCGCGGATCGAGCTCCGGAGCAGCCCCTTCGCGTCGTACGGAGTCGACGGCACGACGACCTTCAGACCCGGGACGTGGGTGAAGAACGCCTCGACCGACTGGGAGTGGTACAGCGCGCCGTGGACGCCGCCGCCGTACGGCGCCCGGACGACCATCGGCGCGGCATAGCCGTTGTTGCTGCGGTAGCGGAGCCGAGCGGCCTCCGAGACGAGCTGGTTGAACGCCGGGTGGATGAAGTCGGCGAACTGGATCTCGGCGACCGGCCGCAAGCCACCGATCGCCGCGCCGATCGACGTCCCGACGATCTGGCTCTCGGTCAGCGGGGTATCGATCACGCGATCGTCGCCGAACTCGCCCCACAGGCCGTCCGTCGCGAGGAAGACGCCGCCCTTCTTGCCGACGTCCTCGCCCAGGACGATGACGTTGTCGTCGCGGAGCATCTCCTCGCGGAGCCCCTCGCGCACGGCCTCGATGAACGTCTTGAGCGCCATCAGCGCGAGCTCTCGTCGGCCGCGGAACCCTGTTCGGGGGGATGGGCTGCGGACTCCCCGAAGCCCCACGGTGGCGGTGCCTCGCCCGGCCACGCCTCGGCGAAGACCCACTGCATCGCGGTCGAGGGCTGAGGGTCGGGCTGCGACTCGGCGTAATCGGTCGCGTCGTTGACGTCGGCCTCGATCGACGCCCGGATTCGCCCTTCGGCCTCGTCCGTCAGGATCCCGGCCTGCCGGAGCTGCTCACGGAACCGCGGCACCGGGTCATTGGCCTTCTCGGCCGTGAGCTCCTCCTCGGAGCGGTACTTCGTCTGCTGGTCGTCCGACGAGTGGGCGGTGAGACGCGTCACCCGGGCTTCGATCAGGCTCGGGCCGTCGCCGCGCCGCGCCCGCTCGACCGCTTCACGGGCCGCCCGGAAGCAGGCGAGGACGTCCGTGCCGTCGACGGTCATCCCGGGGATGCCGTAGCCCGCCGCCCGGTCGGCGACGCTCTCGCCGGCGACCTGCCGGGCCAACGGCACGCTGATCGCGTAGCCGTTGTTCTCGACGACGAACACGAATGGCAGCTTGTGGATCGCGGCGAAGTTGAGCCCCTCGTGGACGTCGCCCTGGTTGCTGGAGCCCTCGCCCATCATCGTCATCGCGACCTGGCCGGTCTTGCGGATCTTCGCCGCGAGGGCGATCCCGACCGCGTGCAGCAACTGCGTCGCGACCGGCGACGACACCGAGACGAGGTTGTGCTCGTGGGACCCGTAGTGGCCGGGCATCTGCCGGCCGCCGGATGACGGGTCCGTGGCGGTGGCGTACTGGGCCGTCATGATGTCTCGCGGGCTCATTCCGAACGTGAGACAGGTGGCGATCGACCGGTAGAACGGCGCGATCCAGTCCTTGCCCTTCTCGAGGGCCCAGGCGATCCCCACCTGCGCTCCTTCGTGACCCTGGCCGCTGATCACGAACGGGATCCGGCCGGCGCGGTTGAGGACCCACATCCGCTCGTCGACCGCGCGGGCAAGGGCGACGAGCCGGTACATTTCCAGCAGGTCGTCCGGGGTGAGCCCCAGGTCCGCCCCCAGGGTCGGCTCGGGCGACGATGCGGCGCCGGGGTCCTTGTGGGTCACCGCCATCGCCTGCCGCGCCTCGGGCTCAGAAGTTGATCGAGCGGCCGTCGACCGCCATCGCCGCCTCGCCGAGGATCTCGGAGAGCGTCGGATGGGCGTGGGTCGCCCCACCGATCTCCCACGGCACCGCCTCGAGCTCCATCGCGACGGACGCCTCCGCGATCAGGTCCGTGGCATGCGGCCCGATCAGGTGGATCCCGAGCGTCTCGTCCGTTTCCTTGTTCGCGATGATCTTCGCGAAGCCCTCGTATTCGCCGCCGATGATCGCCTTGGCGATCGCCTGGAACGGGACCTTCCCGACCTTGGTCGGCAGGCCACGCTCCTCGCATTGCTGTGAGGTCAGGCCGATGGACGCGATCTCCGGCCGGCAGTACGTCGCCCGAGGCTGCTTGACGTAGTCGACCGGATGGACGTCCTTGTCGCCGGCGATCGTGTGGGCGGCGACGATCCCTTCGTGGCCCGCCGTGTGGGCGAGCATCAGCCCGCCGACGATGTCGCCGATCGCGTAGACATGCGGCTCCTTCGTCCGCATCCGGGCGTCGACCTTCACGAAGCCCCGATCCACCTCGATCTTCGTCGTCTCGAGACCGATCTCCTCCAGGTTCGTCGCGCGTCCGGCAGCGACCAGGAGCTGCTCGGCGCGAAGCTCGGCCGGCTCCTTGCCTTCGGGTCCCACGACCAGGCAGATGCCATCCTTCGTGACGTCGACCTTCGTCGAGTCGAACCGCGCATTCGTCATCACGGTGATGCCGCGGCGGCTGAAGCTGCGCTCCAGGGTCTGGCTGACCTCGCGGTCCTCGAGCGGGACGATCTGCGGGAGGTACTCGAGCAGCGTCACCTTCGTTCCGAGGTCGTGGTACATGGACGCGAACTCGCTGCCGACGGCACCGGCGCCCACGATCACGATGTCCTTCGGGATGGAGGTCGCTCGCAGGACATCGTCGCTGGTCAGGATCCGCTCTCCGTCCGGTGTCAGGCCGGGCAGGCTCTTGACCCGGCTGCCGGTGGCAAGGATCACATCCGTCGCCTCGAGGACCCGAGCGCCGCCCTTGCCCGGCGTGCCGTCGTCACCCGGCTGGCTCACCCGGATCTTGTTCGGTCCTT
>JBPYEM010000506.1:0-3546 GCA_051985205.1 Candidatus Limnocylindrales bacterium
TTGCGGAGCGGGAACGCCTGGTAGTCCGGCGGCAAGTAGATCCGGCGGAGGTCGCGGTTGCCCTCGAGCGTGATCCCGAACATGTCGTAGGCCTCGCGCTCCATCCACTCCGCCCCGGGCCACAGGAACGTGACCGACGGGACGCGAGGATCGTCGCGGGACAGGCCGTCCGCGATCACCCGCAGCCAGTCCACGGTGGAGTCGCTCCAGAGGTGATAGACGACCTGCATCGAGGTGCCGGTGTCCACGCCCGCCAGATCCGCGAGGACCACGAACCGGAGGTCCGCCTCGTCGTGCAGCGCGCGGCAGACGGACGGCACGTCGCCCGGCCCGATCCGCATCTCGGTCTGATCATGGCGCTGGTGGATCGGCCCGGTCAGCTGCGCGCCGAACCGAGCCTCGAGGCGACGCTTGAGGGCGGCGTCCATCAGACGTCCGCCGGGACGGTCGGGCCGATCGCGCGGTCCGGCCAGTGGCCGCGCCGATCCTTCACGAGCTGCTGGAGCTTCATCATCCCGTAGATCAGGCCCTCCGGCCGGGGCGGGCAGCCCGGGACGTAGACGTCGACCGGCATGACCCGGTCGATGCCCTCCACGGTGGAGTAGCTCCGCTTGTAGCGGCCACCGGAGCACGTGCAGTCGCCCATCGCGACGCACCACTTCGGCTCCGGCATCTGCTCCCAGAGGCGGACGAGCGGCCCGGCCATCTTCGTCGTCAGCGTGCCGGCGAGGATCAGGGCGTCCGCCTGGCGCGGCGACGCCCGGAACGGGAACATTCCCCAGCGGTCGATGTCGTTGCGCGACGTGGCGGTCGACATCATCTCCATCGCACAGCAGGCGAGTCCGGAGAGCAGCGGCCAGAGGCTGTTCGCCCGGATCAGGTCGAGGACGTAGTCCGCCTTGGTCGGGATCACCTCCAGCGGGCCGGACCAGCGGGCATCGTCGCGGCGGCCCGCGCCGGACGCCTCGAACTCCCGGAGGTGGGTGATCTCGGGCTCCAGACCGCCGTGGTAGGCGTTCGGATCCACCGAGTTCCAGAGCGTGTTCGAGACGACGACCGGCTCCGCCACCGCCGTGGACCGCAGGACCAGCTCCGCCGGCTTGTTGCCCGAGGCGTCGGACGCCTTCTGGGTGGCGTCGTCCGGTCCGACGCCCAGGCCCGCGCCGGAGGCGTCGCTCAGCGGCTCACGGCTGACGGGATCCGGAATGGGTGGCCGCTCGCCGGCGGCCGCCGCATCGTCCTTCATCGCCATTCCAGGACCCCCTTCCGCCACGCATAGGCGAGGCCCAGGAGGAGCACGGCCACGAAGATCAGCATGCTCACGAAGCCTCCGAGGAGGAGGTCGCGGAAGACGATGGCCCAGAGGAAGATGAAGATCACCTCGATGTCGAACGCCACGAAGAGCAGGGCGTAGATGTAGAACGAGAGCCCGAACCGGCCGTGGGTGTCGCCGAACGTGTCGATCCCCGACTCGTACGGGAGGCCCTTGTGGACGTCGCCGCGGTTCCGGTGCGAGATGAGCCACGCGGCACCGATCGTGAGGAACACGAACGAGACGCCCGCGAACAAGAACCCGACGACGTACCAGATGCCGGTCAAAGACGGTCACTCCAGAATGGGCTCGGGCGACGGAACCCCGCCGCCGAGGCGTCGGGGAGTCGGCTCACCCGGATCGCACGGCACGGTTCGTCGACCGTCTCCGCGCCTCGCCATTCTATCGTTCCCGGGCCGGTGCGACGGCTGAGGGCTCGGTCGGCCGCACGAGGGTTCCGCCGTTCCGGAGACCGTGCTGCGAGCGGCACTCACGGCTCGTCACGAGCGGCGACGGACGTGACGCCGCCCGGGCCGGGGTTCCGGGGCAGGAGTGGAGGTCGAGGAGCGGATCGCGCCGAGCGCGCGTGCCAGTTCGCGACCCGCTCCCCGTCGAGGTGCCCGGGCAATGCCGGACGACCAGCAGGGTGGTCGGCGGGCGGGTGCAGCGGCAATAGGGCGTTCGCCCTAGTCGGAATCCGGCTGGCTTCGAGAGGCAGCGTCGCGGTCGCCCGGTCGGGCGAACCCTGGCAGCGTCGCGTCGGCGCGCGCCCCGCGGCCGTAGGCAAGCACGGCGAACTCGCCCGTCGCCGCGGGATCGATCATCCGAACGACCGCGGAACGCGCTTCGAGGTACGTCTGGAGCGTGGCGCCCGGCCGGGTCTGCTCCGCGACCAGCAGATCGCCGATCCCGAGATCCGCGAGGAACGCGCCCTGGCTCGTCCGGCCGATCGGGGCAAGTCCGGCCTCGCGCACGCTTCGGTCCACCGTCGTGAGGTCGACGTGCGCGGTGATGTCCTGGCGGCCGATCGCCCGGTACGGATCGTCGCCGATCTGGTGGGCCTGGTACGTCGCGAGCGTCCCCGCGGCGCGGCGGCCGGGGTCGTAGAGCTCTCCCGCCGGGTGGCCGTAGTCGATCAGCAGCAGGACGCCTTCCCGGAGCCGCGTCGCGGCGTCTCTCGACCAACGCGGGACGGCAAGCGAGATCTCCGCCCGCTGGCCATCGGCGAGGCGGACGCCGTCCTCGGCGAGCTGACGCTCGAGGTCGGGCGTCGACGGGTCGCCTTCCGCGTCGGCGAAGGCGCCGTCGTCGACGGCCACGAACAGCTCGCACAGCCGTTCGCCACGCTGGACGACCCGATGGAACGGGAGTGCGTCGAGGACCTCGTTCGCGATCACGAGGCCGTCGATCTGCCCGCCGTCGTCCGCCACGACCTCGACGGTCGCGCGCCGCGGCAGGTCGATCCGGCGGAGGCGGTCGCGGATCGCCGCGACCCGGCGCGGCTCGATCTCGTCGACGACGTAGCGGATCGCGCGCGGCCGCGAGCGATCGGCGGCGGCGTCGCCGCGCAGCAGCGCCGCCACGAGTGGCTCGGCCAGGGCGCCCGCGCCCGCGCCGTGCTCGCGGATCGTCAGCTCGTCCGGGGACCCGAGCCGGCGATGGACCGCGGCTGCGAACCGGGCGACCGTCCGGCCGAAGATCGGATGCGTCTCCGGCGCCGTGAGGAAATCGCCCGCACGACCGGGTCGCGCCTCCGTTCCCCGGTAGTACCCGCGCTCCGGGTCGTACAGCGCGATCTCCATGAAGCGGGCGAAGGGGATCGGCCCATCGCGCGCGATCTCGGCCCGGATCCGCTCGACGAGGATGCGATCGGACGCGTCGTCCGCCGGCCGGGGAGGGACCAGCCTCAGGTCCACGTGTCCGGCTTCCGCAGCGCGAGCCGCAGGCCCGGGCCGACCACGGTGTGGCCGCCGAGGACGATGGGGATCGGAGCGTCGTGGGCCGCCGTGGTGAGCGCCCGCAGCCACGGATCCGCGACGCGCTCCGACAGCAGCAGGTCGGACGCGAAACGGTCCTCCGCGACCGGCCAGCCGGTCTCGTCCGCCCCGAACCGGTGCGCGAGCAGCACCCTGGAGTCGACGAGCGCCGCGTCGCCGAGCTCGGCGAGCCGCTCGCCGAACGCCGCCGGCCCATCGCGATCCAGGATCAGCCCGAGCGTCGATCGCACCGGTCGC
>JBPYEM010000507.1:0-2759 GCA_051985205.1 Candidatus Limnocylindrales bacterium
CGACACCGGTGCATATGTCGACAACAGCGTACGCGTCCTGCGCAAGGCCGCCGAGTGCGCGTTCGGCCCGTACCGCGTGCCGGCCCTTCGGGTGCGCGCGAGTGCCGTTTACACCAACACGACGCCGGCTTCTTCGTACCGGGGGTTCGGGGCGTTTCACACGAACCCCGCCTCGGAAAGCAACCTGGACATCGCCGCCGAGAAGTTGGGCATCGACCCGCTCGAGATCCGCCTGCGCAACCTCGCCCCGAAGGGCTCGGCGTTCATCCCCGGCGACACCCCGGCGGACGGCGATTGGGCCGAGAGCGTTCGTCGCGCCGCAGCTCGGATCGGCTGGGGCGAGCCGGTGCCCGCCGGTCGCGGTCGCGGCATCGCGGTCGGGCTCAAGGAGGGTCCGACGACGGGGCTCAGCTACTCGACCGTCAGGCTCCTGGCCGACGGCAGCGTCGTCGTCTATGCCGGCACCTCGGACATGGGACAGGGGGCGCGGACGATCTTCGCCCAGATCGCCGCCCACGAGCTCGGTGCGCCGGTCGACTGGGTGACGGTGGTGATGGGCGACACCGCCGTCGTCCCGTATGACCAGCAGACGTCGGCGTCGCGCTCGTCCGTGCTCATGGGCAACGCGGTCCTCCTCGCGTGTCGCGAGATCCAGGAGCGTCTGAAGGTTCTGGCCGCCCGGGACGAGGGCGTGGCCGAAGCCGACGTCGTCGTCGACGCGGGCGAGGTTCGTCTGGCAGACGGTCGAACCCTGCCGATCCGCGCCGTCCTCGTCCGCGGCCTGGGCCGGCTCGGCGGCGAGCTGATCGGCGTGGGCGAGTTCCGCAAGGAGGCCGAGCCGGACCATCCGCTCGGCGGGACGGCCGCGTTCTACGAGTTCAACGCGACCGCGGTCGAGGTGTCGGTCGACCGCGAGACCGGCGACGTGACCGTGGAGCGGCACGTGACCGTGTCCGACGTCGGCCGCGCCCTGCACCCCGGCCAGGTCCGCGGCCAGGACGAGGGCGCCGCGGTCATGGGCCTCGGGCACACGCTGATGGAGCACTACATCCTCGACGACGCGGGCCGGATCCGGAACCTGGGCGCGATCGACTACCGGATCCCGACGTCGATGGACCTGCCCAAGGCGATGGAGAGCGAGATCGTCGAGAACGCCGATGGCCCCGGGCCGTATGGCGCGAAGGGGATGAGCGAGGGCGCGCTGCTGTGCGTCGCGCCGGCGGTCGCCGCGGCCGTCCGTGACGCCGTCGGCGTCGAGATCCCCGAGCTGCCACTCACGCCGGAGCGGGTCTGGCGGGCCATGCAGGAGCAGCGGGTTGGCGGATCGGCACCGGAGGCAGCCGCGGCCCCGTGACCCACTGGACCCACGCGCTCGACGCGCTGCCCGACCTCCCACGAGATGCGCTCCTCACGCTCGTCGGCGGCAAGGCGGCCAACCTGGGGCTGATGCTCGGGCCGGACCTCCGGCTGCCCGTCCCGCCGGGCTTCGTCATCACGACGGATGCCTGCCGGGCGTACCTCGCGACCGGCTGGCCGGACGGGCTCGACGACGAGATCCGGGAGCGGATGACCGGCCTCGAGAGGTCGATCGGCCGACGTTTCGGCTCCACCGACGACCCGCTCCTCGTCAGCGTCCGCTCCGGCGCGCCGATCTCCATGCCCGGGATGATGGACACGATCCTGAACCTCGGGCTCTGCGATGCAACGGAGCCGGGCCTCGCGGCCGCCGCAGTCGACCAGCAGTTCGCCGCGGATTGCCGCGCGCGCCTCCGGTCGATGTTCCGCGACATCGTCGGCGTCGACGAGCCGCCGGACGATCCGTGGGCGCAGCTTCGGATGGCCATCGAGGCGGTCTTCCGGTCCTGGAACAGCGACCGGGCGAAGGCCTACCGGGCGAAGGAAGGGATCTCTGCGGACCTCGGGACGGCGGTGACGGTCCAGGCGATGGTCTTCGGCAACCTCGGCGCCGACTCCGCGACAGGCGTCGTCTTCACCCGCAACCCCGCGACCGGCGAGCCAGGGCTGTACGGCGACGTCCTGTTCGGCGCGCAGGGCGAGGACGTGGTCGCCGGCACGCACGCGACGGAGCCCGTGTCCGCGCTCGATGCCCGCCTGCCCGACGCGGCGCGCGCGCTGCGCGACGCCGCGGACCGGCTCGAGCGCCACGAGCGCGACCTGTGCGACATCGAGTTCACCGTGGAGCGCGGCCGGCTGTGGATGCTCCAAACCCGGGTCGGGAAGCGGAGCCCGGGCGCCGCGCTGCGCATCGCCGTCGACATGGCGAACGATCCGGATTTCCCGCTCGATCGGGGTGAGGCGGTCGAGCGTGTCGCCCGGATTCTCGAGGACCCGCCGAAGACGACCACCGGCCGGAGCGGCTATCTCGTCCCTCTGGCGACGGGTCTTGGCGCGTCGCCCGGACTGGCGAGCGGCGAAGTGTCGACCGATCCGGGAGCTGCTGCGGAAGCGGCGGAGGCCGGCCGACCGGTGATCCTGGTCCGCGCGGAGACCTCGCCGGACGACGTCCACGGGATGGCGAAGGCGGCCGGGATCCTCACGGCGCGCGGCGGGCTCGCGTCGCACGCGGCCGTCGTCGCCCGGGGCTGGGGGATTCCGGCGGTCGTGGGCGCGTCCGGCGTAGAGGTCGCGCCCGACGCGATCCGGATCGGCGAGCGGTCGATCGCCGTCGGGGAGGTCATCTCGATCGATGGCTCCACCGGTGAGATCTTCGCCGGGCGCGTCCCCGGCGCCACCAAGCC